>JAIOOZ010000574.1 GCA_021414185.1 Betaproteobacteria bacterium | reverse complement strand
TGAAGCCGAGCAGGTTTTCGATGAACGGCACGACGACGTCGACATTGACCGCCAAAGCGATTCCGGCGGCAACACCTGCCAGCGTTCCCATCAGACCGATCAGCGTGCCCTGGATCAGGAAGATTTTCATCACGCTGCCGGGGCTGGCGCCCAACGTGCGCAGAATCGCGATGTCCGCCTGCTTGTCCTTGACCGCCATGAAGAGGCTGGACACGATGTTGAATGCCGCCACCGCGATGATCAGGAACACGATGAGGAACATCATGCGTTTCTCGATATCGACCGCGCGGAAAAAATTTGCATTGAGACGCGTCCAGTCCGTAATGTAGGCGTCAGGACCGAGGGCCGCCGACAGCTCGCGCGATACGCGGCCGGACTCGAACAGATCTTTGAGTTTGAGCCGCACGCCGCTCACCTCGTCGCCCATGCGGTAGAGCTTTTGCGCGTCTTCCATGTCGACCAGCGCGAGCCCGGAATCGTATTCATAGTGGTCGACCGCGAATATCCCCACCACGGTGAACTGCCGCAGGCGCGGCAATATGCCCGCGGGCGTCACCTGGCCCTGCGGCGCGATCAGCACCACTTTGTCGCCGACCCCTGCGGTCAACGCGCGCGCCAGCTCGATGCCGAGGACAATGCCGAATTCGCCGGGTTTCAGGGCCGTAAGGCTGCCGGACTTCATATGCTGCGCGAGGTCGGCGACTTTTTCTTCGGCGTCCGGGATGACGCCACGTATATAGGCGCCGCGCACTATGCTGCCGCTCGACAGCAGGCCCTGCGCCGAAACGTACGGCGCCGCCGCCACCACCTGCTCGTTCTGCCGCGATTTGTCGGCGATCGGACGCCAGTCGGCGAGCGCGTTATTGGGACCGGAAATCTGGATGTGCGATGCCACGCTCAGAATGCGCGTGCGCACTTCGCGCTGAAAGCCGTTCATCACCGACAGCACGGTAATCAGCACCATGATACCCAGCGCGATGCCGATCACCGACACCAGCGAGATGAATGATATGAAGCGGCTGCGCTGCCGCGCGCGCGTGTAGCGCAGGCCGATGAAGAGTTCGTAGGGTTGCAAGTGGGAGTCCGCGGGTGTGGGCGCAAGTTTGCCACAATGCGGGCGCGGTCGCATACATTCCGCCGCCGCGCGAATGTTAAACTGACCTGGATGCGTTGCACCCTGCTGATCCCCGACCTGCTGCCGCCGCAGGAACTCGGCTCCGAGCCATATGCGGGATTACGTCCGGCGCACCTGGGCACCATGCTGGCGCGCGGCAACACTGCAAGGCACCCGGCGGTCACTCGTGAGGACTGGTTGTGCGAGCGGTTCGGTGTGCCGCGGCAGCAGGACCTCCCGCTCGCGGCATTGATGCTCAAGGCCGACGGCGGCGGGCCCGCAGACCATTACTGGCTGTGCGCCGATCCGATACAACTGCGCGTAGACCGCAACCGTTTGATCATCGCCGGCCGCGTGACCGATTTTTCTGCCGGGGAAACGCGCGACCTGATAGCAGCGCTCAATCTGCATTTCGCGGCCGACAACATCGTATTTTGCGCGCCCACGCCTGCCCGCTGGTTTGTGCGCTGCCAGCGCGTCCCGCAACTCGTCACCACGCCGCTCGCGCGGGCACTCAATCGCAGCATCAAGCATCATCTGCCGCAAGGCGATGACGCGCTCGCGTGGCACCGCGTCATGAACGAAGCGCAGATGATATTGCACAACCATCCAGTTACCGCGGCGCGCGAAACGCGCGGCGCGGCGGCCGCCAACAGCATCTGGCTGTGGGGTGGCGGAACGCTGCCTGTCATTGCGCAGTCACATTACACGGCAACGTGGGGCGGCGATCATCTGACGCGCGCGTTCGCGATTGCCGCCAGTATCGCCCATCACGACTTGCCCGCCGATGGAACGGCGTGGCTGGCCACTGCGACTGCCGGCCATCACCTGCTGGAACTCGACGCGCCGGCAAACGCGCTGCACGCGGGCGACGTCACCAACTGGCGGACACAAATCGAATCTCTCGACGAACAATGGATCAACCCGTTGCTCGCCGCCCTGCGCGCCAGGAAAATTGATACCCTCACGCTGACCGCCTGCAACAGCGAAAACCTGCTTGCATCGACTACCGCAACAGCGGACATGCGACGGTTCTGGCGGCGCGCCCGCCCGCTCGCAGCTTATGCCGGACTCGCGTGAGACAACCATGCACCTCAACATAGCCAGACGTACAGCCCCGCCGGCAGCGCAATCGGCGCTCGCCGCGGCCGGCATACACCCGCTGCTCGCGCAGATTTACGCCGCGCGCGGCATTGCATCGCCGCAACAGCTTGCTGCCGACCTCGGCGGACTCTCCCCGCTCGCAGGACTGCATAACGTGGAACGCATGGCGGGCCTGCTCGCGGACGCGATTGCCGCGAAGCAGCGCCTGCTGATCGTCGCTGATTACGATTCCGACGGCGCCACGGCGTGCGCGGTCGGCATGCGCGCGCTGCGCGAGTTCGGCGCCAACGTCGAATTCCTGGTGCCCAACCGTTTCGAATACGGCTACGGCCTGACGCCGGAAATCGTGGCACTCGCAAAGCAACTCAAGAACCCCGACATCCTGATCACGGTGGACAACGGCATCGCGAGCGTCGACGGCGTGGCCGCCGCCAATGCGCTGGGTATGCGCGTATTGATCACCGACCATCATCTGCCCGGCGCAACACTGCCCGACGCATGGTGCATCATCAATCCAAACCAACCCGGCTGCGGCTTCCCGAGCAAAAACCTCGCCGGCGTCGGCGTGATGTTCTATCTGATGCTCGCCTTGAGAGCGGAATTGCGCAAGCGCGGTTGGTTCGAAAGCGCGCGCGGCAACGCGGCCGCATTGGAGGACGAAGTCCCCGCCTCTCCCCTCACGCCTCACGCCTCACGACGCACAGCGGAACCCAACCTCGCGGCGCTGCTCGATCTCGTTGCGCTAGGCACCGTCGCCGACGTGGTGAAGCTCGACGACAACAACCGCATTCTCGTGCAGCAGGGGCTGCAGCGCATCCGCAGTGGCAAGACGTGGCCCGGCATCGCAGCACTGCTGCGCGTGGGCGGCCGCGAGGCGGCGCGCGCATCGACTTACGATCTCGGCTTTGTGCTGGGGCCGCGGCTGAATGCCGCCGGCCGGCTTGACGACATGGCGGTCGGCATCGAATGCCTGATCACCAACGACCCCGGCACCGCAGAGCGCATCGCGCGCCAGCTCGATGAATTCAACCGCAAACGGCGCTCAATCGAAGCCGACATGCATGAAGATGCGCTGGCCTCGCTCGCGGCGCTACCTCCGCAGGACAGTTACAGTCTCAGCCTGTTCGATCCCGGCTGGCACCAGGGCGTGATCGGCATCGTCGCCTCGCGCCTGAAGGAGCGCTACCACCGCCCGGTCATCGCTTTCGCGCGCGGCAACGACGGCGAAATCAAGGGCTCGGGACGCTCGATCGGCGCGCTGCATTTGCGCGATGCGCTCGACCTCGTGGCCAAGCGCGCGCCCGACCTCATCCTGCGTTTTGGCGGCCACGCTGCTGCCGCGGGCCTCACGCTGCACGAAGCCGGATTCGAGCGCTTCCGCGCCGAATTCGAAACCGTCGTGCAAACGCTGCTGTCACCCGCCGATCTCGACCGCATCATCGAAACCGACGGCGCGCTACCCGTCGAGCATTGCACGCTAGAAGCGGCGCGCGTGCTGGAGCACGCGGTGTGGGGCCAGGGCTTTCCGGCGCCGACTTTCGACGACGAATTCACGGTCGCCCGCCAGCGCGTGGTCGGCGAACGCCATCTCAAGCTGCGCCTCACCAAAGACGGCCGCGACATCGAAGCCATGCTGTTTTCGCACGCCGAACCGCTGCCGCCGCGCATACGCGCCGTCTACCGCATCGGCGTCAACGAATGGAACGGCGCGCAGACGCTGCAACTCACCATCGAGCACTGGCAGCCGGCCTAGCAAAAATCGCCATTGCCGGCCGATTTGGGCCTACCGTCCTGTATAATTGTGCTCTTTTCATACCGGCGCTTTTTTCGCACTGGCGATTCTTCGCATAAACCTCCCATGGAAGCTGAACAACTCAATGCCATAGCACGGCGGCTGCAGGATCTGGGCCAGCGCAATGCCGAGCTGCGGAGGTATCTTTGACTTCGAGGCGAAACAACAGCGCCTGGCCGAAGTAGTCAAGCTCGCCGAAGACCCGGCGGTGTGGAACGACCCCAAGCGCGCGCAGGACCTCGGCCGCGAGAGAAAAACGCTCGAAGCGCTGGTCACGACCATGGCGAAACTCGACCAGGACCTGAGCGACGGCACCGAACTCTTCGCGATGGCGCGCGGCGAGAACGACGATGCCGCACTGAAAACGATAGAAAGCGACGCGCTCGCCCTCGAAAAGACCGTCGCCGATGTCGAATTCCAGCGCATGTTTTCGAACCCGATGGATCCGAACAACTGCTTTGTCGACATCCAGTCCGGCCAGGGCGGCACCGAAGCGCAGGACTGGACACAGACGCTCGAGCGCATGTACATGCGCTATTGCGAGCGCAAGGGCTTCCGTGTCGAACTGCTCGAAGAGTCGCCGGGCGACGTCGCGGGACTCAAAAGCGCGGCGCTGAAAGTCACCGGCGATTACGCATTCGGCCATCTGCGCACTGAAACCGGCATTCACCGCCTGGTGCGCAAATCGCCGTTCGATTCCAACAACCGGCGGCACACGTCGTTTGCGAGCGTGTTCGTCTACCCGGAGATCGACGACACCATACAGATCGAAATCAATCCCGCCGACCTGCGCATCGACACTTTTCGCGCCTCCGGTGCCGGCGGCCAGCACATCAACAAGACCGACTCGGCGATCCGCATCACGCATGCGCCCACCGGCATCGTCGTGCAGTGCCAGAGCGACCGCTCGCAACACCGCAACCGCGCCGAAGCGATGGCCATGCTGAAAGCGCGGCTCTACGAACTGGAAATCAGGAAGCGCAACGAGGAGAAGCAGGCGCTGGAAGACACCAAGACCGATATCGGCTGGGGCCACCAGATCCGCTCCTACGTGCTCGACCAGTCCCGCATCAAGGACCTGCGCACCAACGTCGAAATCGGCAATACGCAATCCGTGCTCGACGGCAATCTCGACGAATTCATCACCGCCAGCCTCAAACAGGGCATTTAACAGGCACTCCAAGGACATCATGAGCGATCAACCGACCACTCCGCCGGAACTCGACGAAAACCAGATCATCGCCGAGCGGCGCGCCAAGCTGCAGGCGCTGCGCGCCAAAGGCATTGCGTTTCCGAACCAGTTTCAGCGCGACAACCTTGCTGGCGATCTGATCGAGGACTACGAAGATCGTGACCGCGACTCGCTCGACCTGAATCCGGTCGTGGTCAAGGTTGCCGGCCGCATGATGTTGAAGCGCGTGATGGGCAAGGCGAGCTTCGCCACCATCCAGGACATGAGCGGCAGCATCCAGCTCTACATCACCGACAGCTACCCCGGCAAGGAGCAACACGCGGAATTCAAGCACTACGATACCGGCGACATCATCGGTGCCGAAGGCGTGCTGTTCAAGACCAAGACCAACGAGCTGACGGTGCGCGTCAGGCAGCTTGTCCTGCTGACCAAATCGCTGCGCCCCCTGCCCGAGAAATTCCACGGGCTGACCAACCAGGAACAATGCTACCGCCAGCGCTACCTGGATCTGATCGCGAACGAAGACACCCGCCTCAGGTTCGTGCAGCGCTCGCGCATTATCCAGGCCATCCGCCAGTTTTTCCTGAACAAACGCTATCTCGAGGTCGAGACTCCGATGATGCACCCGATTCCGGGCGGCGCATCGGCGCGCCCGTTCATGACCCATCACAATGCGCTCGACATGCAGCTCTACCTGCGCATCGCACCCGAGCTCTACCTGAAGCGGCTGGTGGTCGGCGGTTTCGAAAAGGTATTCGAAATCAACCGCAATTTCCGTAACGAAGGCATTTCGACGCGCCACAATCCCGAATTCACGATGGTCGAGTTCTATTGCGCTCACCGCGATTACACGTACTTGATGGTGTTCATCGAGCACATGTTCCGCGAGGTCGCCCAGGCAGTACTGGGCACCGTCAAGCTGACCTATCAAGGCCGCGAAATGGACCTGGAAAAACCTTTTGCGCGAATTACGATAGCCGAAGCGATCAAGAAATATCATCCCGACATCACCGACGAAATGCTCACGAACCGCGATGCGCTGATCGCGAAGCTGAATGAGCTCAAGATTGCGTTTCGCCCGACGGACGGCATTCACGGGTTGCAGCTGACCCTGTTTGAGAACACGGTGGAAACCGAGTTGTTCGAACCGACGTTTATCCACCATTACCCGGCGGAGGTTTCGCCACTGGCGCGCCGCGACGATCTCGACCAGGAATACACCGAGCGCTTCGAGCTCTATATGGCGGGCCGCGAAATCGCCAACGGCTTTTCCGAGCTGAACGACTCTGAAGATCAGGCCGAGCGTTTCCAGGAACAGGCGAAGCAAAAAGACGCCGGCGACCAGGAAGCGATGCACTACGACGCCGACTACATTCGCGCGCTCGAATACGGCCTGCCGCCGACGGCCGGCGCCGGCATCGGCATCGACCGCCTCGTCATGCTGCTGACCGATAGTGCCAGCATCCGCGACGTCATCCTGTTTCCGCAAATGCGTCCCGAGTAAGTCCGCGTGCCTGCCACCATGAACGCCCCCCTGTGGCAGCCTTCCGCGCAAGTTATGGCTGCGTCCAACATGAGCGCGTTCATGCGTGCGGCGGAACGCAAATATGCGATTGAGCTTCCCGATTACGCCGCACTGCACGCGTGGTCGGTGCGCGAACCCGAACAATTCGGCCGCCTGCTGTGGGAGTTCTGCGGCATCGTTGCCGAGCGCCAGGGCGACGTCGCCGTGGAACATCGCGACCGTATGCCCGGTGCGCGCTGGTTTCCGCAGGCGCGCCTGAATTTTGCTGAAAACCTGCTGCGGCGGCGCGACAAAGAGACCGCCATCGTATTCTGGGGCGAGGACAAGGTACAAAGCAGCATCACCTATGCCGAGCTTTACCACGAAGTCTCGCGTCTTGCGCAGGCTTTGCGCGCCAGTGGCGTCAAAGCGGGCGACCGCGTTGCGGCTTACATGCCGAACATTCCCGGCACGGTGATCGCCATGCTGGCGGCGACCAGCATAGGCGCGATCTGGTCGTCGTGCTCGCCGGATTTCGGCGTGCAGGGCGTGCTCGACCGTTTCGGCCAGATCGAGCCGCGCATACTGTTCAGCGCCGACGGTTATTTCTACAACGGCAAGACCATAGACGTCATGCCGCGCCTGGCGGAGATCGTCAAGGGGCTGCCGTCAGTCGACCGCGTAATCGTGGTGCCCTACACGCAGCGCTCGCCGGCACTGGACAGCATACCGCGTGCGGTGGACGTGCACGCTTATATGGCGCCATACAAGGCGCGCAACATCGAGTTCGCGCAGTTGCCGTTCAATCATCCGCTGTACATCATGTTTTCGTCGGGCACCACCGGCGTGCCGAAATGCATAGTGCACGGCGCCGGCGGCACGCTCATGCAGCACCTGAAGGAACAGTCGATGCATGCCGATCTCAAGCGCGGCGACCGCCTGTTCTATTTCACGACCTGCGGCTGGATGATGTGGAACTGGCTGGTGTCGGCGCTCGCCTGCGGCGCCACCCTTCTGCTCTACGACGGCTCGCCGTTCATCCGCAATGGCAACGTGCTGTTCGATTTTGCCGACGCCACCGGCATGACCATATTCGGCACGTCAGCCAAGTTCATCGACGCCATCGCCAAGGCCGGCCTGCGTCCCGCGCAAACGCACCGCCTGAAAACAGTCCGCGTCATGCTCTCGACCGGCTCGCCGCTCGCGCCCGAAGGTTTCGACTACGTATATGAACACGTCAAGCGCGACGTCATTCTCGCCTCGATGTCGGGCGGCACCGACATCATGGGGACATTCGTCTCTGGCAGCCCGCTGCTGCCGGTATGGCGCGGCGAGATCCAGTGCGCGACCCTCGGCATGCAGGTCGAGGTGTTCGACGACGATGGCCGTGCCGTGCGCGGAACGAAAGGCGAGCTTGTGTGCACCGCGCCGTTCCCGTCGATGCCCATCGGCTTCTGGAACGACCCTCAAGGCAAAAAGTACCACGCGGCCTACTTCGAAAAATTCCCGAACGTGTGGTGTCACGGCGATTACGTTGAACTGACGGAACACGACGGCATGATCATCTACGGGCGCTCCGATGCCGTATTGAATCCGGGCGGCGTGCGCATAGGCACCGCGGAAATCTACCGCCAGGTCGAACAGCTCGACGAAATCGTCGAAAGCCTAGTCATCGGCCAGGACTGGCCGCCGGACCATCCGGGCGACGTGCGCATCGTGCTGTTCGTGCGCCTGCGCGACGGACTCGCACTCGACCCGGCGCTGAGCGACAAAATCAAACAGCATATCCGCGCCAACACCACGCCACGCCACGTGCCGGCCAAGGTGGTCCAGGTGGCCGATATCCCGCGCACCAAGAGCGGCAAAATCGTCGAACTCGCCGTTCGCCACGTCGTGCACAACCGGGTGGTAAAAAATATCGAGGCGCTGGCCAATCCGGAAGCTCTGCAAATGTTCCGCGACCGCCCTGAACTGCAGACCTGAATATGTGAAATAGTTGGCGGCAAGGCGGCAATCAGCTGGACTATAATTGGCTGGCTTGGTGATCGGGGAGGATCAAACATGAATCGCAATCAGCAACGCTTGTGGATTTTAATCGTCGCAGCCGCTTTGTCGCTGCCGGCGCTCGCACAGGACAATCGCGCCAACGACTATCGCTACCCGGGCACCGACGACGCCGCGCGCCAGAACGTGCAGCCGGTGCCGCAACCCGCTCAGCAACAGGTCCAGCAGCAACCTCAGCAACAAGTCCAGCAACCACCGGCGGCGCAGCCGCTGTGCACGACCTGCGGCACGGTCGACTCGATCCGCACCACTGAAAAACCCGGTGAAGGCAGCGCCGTCGGCGTCATCGCCGGCGGGCTGCTAGGCGGGCTGCTCGGCCACCAGGTCGGCCAGGGCCGCGGCAATACCGCAGCGACCATCGTCGGCGCGGCGGGCGGCGCCTATGCCGGCCACCAGATCGAAAAGAACGTCAAGAAAGTGCTGCGTTACGACGTCAGCGTGCGCATGGACGACGGCAACATGCGCAGCGTCAGCTACGACGTCGAGCCGGGGTTCCGCACC
>JAIOOZ010000532.1 GCA_021414185.1 Betaproteobacteria bacterium | reverse complement strand
CGCTCTCGAGCTCGAACACGATTTCGCGGCGGCGCATTTTGAGCTGGGCCTGACCTACCGCGACCAGGGCAAACTCGAAGACGCCGCTGATTATTTCCAGCTGGCGGCCCACTTTGCGCCGGAGTTCGCCGCCGCCTCGTTTGAGCTCGCCGAAACGCTGGTGAAACTCGAACGCGCCGAAACGGCGATAGCGGCGTACCGCCAGGCGCTCGCGCACGACCGCCGGCACGGCGCCGCGTGGCGCGGCCTGGGCAATCTCCTGAAAGCGGGCGGCGAGCTTGCCGAAGCGATCGATTGTTACCGGTCCGCCGTCGAGTGCACGCCGGCGAGCGCGGACGCGCATGGCCGCCTCGCTTACGCCCTTTACCGGGTGGGCCGGTATGCAGAGGCGCGGCGGAGTTTCGATGCCGCCTTGGCGCTCGATCCGAACTTGCTGGAGGCGCATCACAATCTGGGCCTGCTGCTGCTGGAGACCGGCGAGCCGGCCGCGGCGCTGCAGAGTTTCGAGCGCGCGCTCACGCTCGGCCCGGACGTTGTCGAGACCCGCGCTTGTGTTGCGCACGCGCTGCGCGACCTCGGCCGCCTGGACGAGGCCCTCGCGCATTACGATGCGGTGCTTGCCCGGCACCCCCAATTTGCCGATGCCGTAATCAATCGCAGTTACGCGCTGCTGATGCGGGACGACTATGCGGCCGGTTGGGGCGCGTACGCGCAGCGCTTCGCGAGCGGCGCCATGGCGGCGCGCGGTTTTCCCTACCCGGAATGGCAGGGCCAGCCGCTGGCGGGCAAACGCCTGCTGGTCTATGCCGAGCAGGGTCTGGGCGATGAGATCATGTTTGCGTCCTGCCTGCCCGACTTGCTGCGGACCGGCGTGCACTGCGTAATTGAATGCAACACGCGGTTGACAGCGTTGTTCCAGCGCTCGTTTCCGCAGGCGAGCGTCCATGGCGCGGGCAAGAACGACGCCAAGCACTGGCTGAAAAAATTGCCGCCGGTGGATTTTCAGGCGGCCATCGGGTCGCTGCCACAGTATTTGCGGCGGTCGCGCGCCGATTTTCCCGCGCGCGGCGGCTATCTGGTGGCTGACGCGCAGCGCAGCGGGGCTTGGCGCCGGAAACTGGCGGCAGGGACCGCGCTGCGGGTAGGCATTGCCTGGCGCGGCGGCACGCCGCGCTCGCGGCAGTTCGTGCGCTCGACAGCCTTGCCGCAGTGGTTGCCCATACTGCGCAGCACGGGCGCGACGTTTTGCGCTTTGCAGTATGGGGATATCGCGGCCGAGCTGGAAGATTTGCGCGCTCAATCCGGCATAGCCGTCGTGCAACTCGGCGCTGCGGTCAATGACCTCGACGAACTCGCGGCCATCATCGGCGCGCTCGACCTGGTCATCAGCATAGACAATACCGTGGCGCATGTGGCGGGCGCGCTCGGGCAAACCGTGTGGACCCTGCTGCCGGACAGTCCCGAATGGCGCTATCCGCGGCGCGGAACGGCGATGCCCTGGTATCCATCCATGCGCCTCTTTCATCGCGCCGGCGGCGAAACCTGGCCGCCGGTGTTCGAACGCGTGGCGGCAGAACTGGCGGGCTTGGTGGCGCGCGGCGGCGAACGTGAAAACTGACGCCGCGATGCGCGCCACTTTCGACGCCGGACTCACGGCTTATGCGGCCGGGAACTTTGCGCTGGCGGTCGAATGTTTCAACCAGGTGGTCGCCGAGCGGCATGATGACGCGGATGCTCATAATAATCTCGGCCTGAGTCATCTTGCGCTGGGCGATTATGAAGACGCGGCCGACGCGTTCACACTGGCAGTGCATTTCCGCCCGCAATTTCCAGCAGCGTTTTACAACATGGCGCTGGCGGCGCTTGGCCTCGGCGATCTCGGGCAGGCGGTGAGCAGCCTCGAACGGGCCCTCGCATTGCAACCCGACTTTACCACCGCCCATAGCACGCTCGGCTACGTGCTCAGCCATCAGGTGGGCGAATTCGAAGCAGGTGCCGCGCATGTCCGCAAGGCGATGGAACTCGATCCGGCGGATCCCGACGTGCGGTGCAATTTCAGCGCGATACTCATCCAGGAGGGGCGCGCGGAAGAAGCGTTGGCAATTTGCCGTGAGCTGCTGGCCGCGCATCCAGCTATGCACGAGGCGCGGCTGAATCAGGCGCTGGCCAATCTGAAGCTTGGCCGCTTTGAAGCCGGATGGCCCGACTACGAAGCGCGCAAGCACGCACGCGGCAATTACTTGCCGCGTACGTTGCCGCTGGCGGAGTGGCAGGGTGAGCCGCTCGCATCCGGCAAACTGCTTATTTATGCCGAGCAGGGCATCGGCGATCAGATCATGTTTGCATCCTGCGTGCCTGCATTGCTGCCGCAGCTCGCGACGTGCGTGATCGAATGCGCGCCCAAGCTGGTGCCTCTGTTTCGGCGTTCGTTCCCGGGCGCAACGATAGTGTCGCAGCAGGAAGGGGACGCCAATCTCGCGCGGCTGGCGCAAGCGGCTGGCATCGATCGCCAGGTTGCCATCGGCAGCCTGCCCGCCCAATTTCGCAAGCAGCGGGCCGATTTCCCGGCGCATGCAGGCTATCTGCGTGCCGATGCTGCACGGGTTGACTACTGGAAGCAGCGCCTGGACACCCTGGGGCAGGGATTAAAAATCGGCATCGCGTGGTCGGGCGGGGCGCCGGCCACGCAGGGTGCGAGCCGCTCGATGCAACTCGCGGACTGGTTGCCGGTACTGGGGCAGGCGGGTTGCCATTTCGTGAGCCTGCAGCACGGCGACATCGCCGGCGAACTCGCGGCATGGTCGCGCGCGCAACGCATCCCGCTTCACCACTGGCGCGACGCCGTCGAAGACTACGATGAAACGGCGGCGCTGGTGACGGCGCTCGACCTCGTGATTTCAGTGCAGACCGCGCTGGTCCATCTCGCCGGCGCGCTCGGCCGGACTGCATGGGTCGTATTGCGCGCGGCTTCCGAGTGGCGCTACCTCGAGCGCGAAGACGAAATGCCGTGGTACCCCAGCGTGCGTTTGTTCCGGCAACAGCGTGCCGGCGACTGGGCGCCCGTAGTCGCGCGCATCGCACAGGAACTCGCGCAACGCGCGCGGCACTGATCATGCTGTGGTCGATACTCAAAAGCCTGGCGAGCAAACCCGCGGCCAACCCAGCGGGCGCCGTGCGCGGCACCGGGCTCGAAACGGGTATCGCGTGTTTTAACGCGCAGGACTTCGCCGGCGCGCGCCGGAATCTCGGCGTGGCGCTGGATGCGGAACCCGATAATTTCGTCGCGGCGTACTACCTGGCGCTGGCCGAGGCGCGCAGCGGCCGCCTGGATCGCGCGCGGGAGTTGCTGGAAGCGACGTGCGCGCAGCGCAACGATGCTGACGCGCACAGTGCTCTGGGCAATGTCTATCGCTTGCAGGGGCGCGCGGCCGACGCCGAGCAGAGCTATCGCCGCGCGCTGGCGGTGGACGCGGGACATCTCACCGCGCTCGCCAACCTCGGCCTTTCATTGCGCGACCGGGGTGAGCTGCGCGAGGCGCTGCCGTTGCTCGATCGCGTGCTGGCGCTGGCGCCGGATCACCTGGAGGCGATTTTCAACAAGGCGCTGGTGCTGACTGATCTCGGCGAGCGCGAAACCGCCGCCGGACTGATCGAGCGCGTGCTCGGGCTTGACCCGAATTTCGCCGAGGCGCATCTGCAGCGCGGATTCTCGTTGCTTAAGCAGGGGAATTTTGCCGCAGGGTGGGACGAGTATGCATGGCGCACCCGCATACCCGAGGTCGACCATTGGCAGGAATACGCCTACCCGCATTGGCAGGGTGAACCGCTCGAAGGCAAACGCCTGCTGGTGCAGGCGGAACAGGGCTTGGGCGATCAGATCATGTTTGCATCCTGTCTGCCGGACCTCCTGCCGCGCGCGCGGCACACCGTGCTCGAATGCGATCCGCGGCTGGCCCGCTTGTTCGCGCGCAGCTTTCCGTCCGCCGCGGTCTATCGCCATCGTGTCGAGGGCGCGCCCGACTGGTCGGGCGAAGCCGCGCCCGATTACCGCGTTCGCATGGGTGATTTGCCACGCAGAATGCGCAGGTCAAAGGCGGATTTCCCCGCGCATCGCGGCTATCTGCTTGCCGACGCTGCGCAGGTTGCGGCATGGCGCGCGCGGCTCGACGCCCTGGGGCCCGGTCTCAAGGTCGGCTTGTCGTGGCGTGGCGGCACGCCGGGCACCGGCCAGGCGGCGCGTTCACTCGCGCTCGACGCACTGCTGCCGCTATTGAATTTGCCGCGCGTGCAATTTATTTCCCTGCAGTACGGCGCGGTCGGCGCTGAAATCGCCGACCTGCGCGTGCGTCACGGCATCGTGCTGCACGAATGGTCGCAGGCGGACGCCGCGATGGACGGCGTTGCGGCTTTGATCGCGAGCCTCGATCTGGTCATCACGGTGTGCACGACTGCGGTTCACCTGTCCGGAGCACTGGGCAAGCCCGCGTGGGTCATGGTCCCCGCCGTTGCGGAGTGGCGCTATCTGGAAACTGGCGCGCATCTTCCGTGGTATCCGGCGCTGCGGCTGTTTCGTCAGCAGAACCCTGGCGCATTGGTCGATGCTGACGCTCAGCGTCATGATATGTCGTTTGCAGTCGCCGCCGGGATGTTGCAACGCGTCAATTCGCGACACTGTTTCCCGCATTGTGAAAATAATTTGGATTTTGGTGCTGGCACAGCTTCAAATTCACCGCTCCGCCGAAATTTGGGTGCTTAACCGGCGACCTGACGCAAGTCTGTGGATAACCAGCCTTTTCTGGCATCGATCCAGGGTGCTGGTATGGAACTTGCTGCTAGGACACGGGCAAGTACTGCAGTTCATGTATTTGGCGTTTGTAACTTTTTAAGGAGATCTGAATGAAGCGTATTCAACGGGGCTTTACCCTGATCGAACTGATGATCGTCGTTGCGATTATCGGTATTCTGGCGGCGGTCGCGCTGCCCGCGTATCAGGACTACACGATTCGCGCAAAAGTGTCGGAAATTGTATTGCAGGCCAGCGGCTTCAAAACGACTATCGCCGAGAAATCTGCATCTGACGGCACCATGTCCAGTTCCGGCATGGGTCTGACGGTCAGCACCGGCGGTCGCGTAGCCGGCGGCAGCGTTACCGATAACGGCACCATCATCGTTATCGGCAGCGCAGCCACTCTTGGTACCGACGTTACGGTTCAATTGCGTCCTTCGCTGGGCGCCGGCGGCCGTATCGCGTGGGAATGCTCCACGACTGGTACTTCGACTGCCTGGAAATACGTGCCGGCGGAATGCCGTCACTAAGTTTGAACCTGCGGGATTTTTAACGCAGGGTTCTGGCACCAATCAACAGCCCCTCCTTGCGAGGGGCTGTTGTTTTGGGACTGCAGTTTGACCGCAATTCGATTGCGCCATGCTTGGGGATTTGCACGGTAACTGGTTAGCGGAGTGCTGGATTGGCCATTGTGAAAACACTCAGTCGAGGTTTTACCCTGATAGAACTGATGATCGTAGTCGCGATCATTGGCATTCTGGCGGCCGTGGCGCTGCCGGCCTATAACACTTATACGATACGCGCCAAAGTGTCGGAACTGATGCTTACGGCAAGCAGTTTTCGCGTAGGGATTGCCGAAAAAAGCCAATCCGACGGCACCATGTCGAGCGCGGGAATGGGCCTCACCGTCGCCTCCGGCGGCCGTGTGTCCGGTGGTTCGATATCCGATACGGGAACCGTCGCGGTGTACGGAAGCGCCGTCTCCATCGGCACCGACGTCACGGTTGTTCTCACCCCGTCGTTGAACGGCGGACGCCTCGTCTGGGCGTGCACCAGCGGCGGCAACACCACAACGTGGAAATATCTGCCCGCCGAATGCCGCCATTAAGGCGCGCCTCTTCATTCACGCCGCAGGATTTCCGCCTATCGTAGCTCGAGCAGGCGGATTGCCTCGTCGTCGACAAACCGTGTGATATTGATCTGACCGTGAAAGCCGAAGGTTGGCCCGCGCGGCTCGACGTGCTCGAACGAAAACTGGTCGGCAACAGTGGCTGGCGCAAAAGCGATCCCATGCTCTCTTTCCAGGTATTCGCGGTGGGTCCGGCAAATCGCCGTGTCTTCCGGATGCGAGGCCACGATTTGCGGATCCTGCAGGGCTTCCAACAGCGTCCTCGAACGCAGCGAAAATCCGCCGTTGCCTACAGCATGCGCGGCGGGAATGTTGAGAAGCTCGTGCGGCCAGCGCGCGCCGACGTAATCGAACAGCAGGAATTGATCGGACCAGAGCGCCGGGTTCACGACGTAGCCGTCCCATTGAATGATCAGAACGTACTCGGTGTCGACATGGCGCAGCAGGTCCTTGATCACGAATTTCGAGTAATCCTGCAGCGAGCGTATCGGCTCGATACGCACGGTTTCTATCGGTTTGAGATCGAAATCGCGATCGGTGAAAAACAGCGCGCGCGGAAATTCGCAGCCCGCCATGCTCAGTTGCAGCGCGCGGATTGCCGGCGCGTGATTGCTGCAGTCGATGCAGCACAGCGTGGTATCGGGAATGCGTACCCTGGTTGCCGCCGGTTCGGCGGGGCGTCGCGTGTCGAGCAGCGCGAGCCTTTGCTTGAGCAGGCCAGTCAGCCCGGCGAAGCCTTCGCGCGCGGACAGGATTTCCCACAGGCGCACATGCGCCTTGTGCATGCCAGGGTCGAGCCGCAAGGCGTGGCGCAACTCGGCGAGCGCCTCGTCGTCGCGTTGCAAAGCCGACAGGGCCTGTGCGCGGGTGTAGCGGAACGCGGCGTTGTCGGGCTGCGTGCCTGCCGCGCGCAGGGCGAAGTTTTCGGCGAGGTCGAAACGCTGCCGACGCAGCGAAATCATGGCGCCCAGATGCAGCAGGTCGGGGTGATCCGCGGATACGCTCAATAGGCGGTCGAGCAGGATTGCGGCGGCATCGAAGTCCCCGGCGTGAAACCTTTCAAGGACTTGCTGCAACTGCTGCGCGGCCGGTGTGGTACTCATCGCGGGGTCGCGAAATATTCCACTCGCAGGATCAGGCGATGCCCGGGTTGCCGCTGACGCCGGACAGGCGGGGCGAATTGAGCCGGGGCGGGCGTATGACCTGCTTGTTGCGCAGATAGTCTGAAACGATTTCCCATATGGGCCGCCCGCTGGCGCCTTCGGCCACCGGCGCCCAGCCCGCGACCTTGTATTTCCTGTCCGCCTCGATCGGCTTGCCGTTGAGCATCATGCCGCTGATGCGGCTGCCGATGGCGCGCGTCGGATCGCAAGCGTATTGCAGGCCGCCCACGCGCACCATGTCGCCGCCTTGCTGCAGATAGGGGTCCGGGTTGAACAGGTTGTCGCA
>JAIOOZ010000107.1 GCA_021414185.1 Betaproteobacteria bacterium | reverse complement strand
GTAATCGTCGGATTGTCCGCGAACAACAGCGTGTAGCCGTCCGCCGCGGATTGCGCGACATAGCGTGTTCCGGCATTGGATTTACCCCGCACCTGGCGTTGCGTGTTGACCGGCTGGCCGAGGGCAGCAGCCAAAGTCTGCTGCAGTTGCTGCACCATGTTGTCGGTCAAAGATGGCGCCGACATGTTTTGCATGACACGGACCAGCTTGCTGATGCGCGGGATGCCGGCGATATCGGTCGATCCCGTCGCCGGGAACGGCAGCACCAGCTTGACCGGCTGCTCGGGATATGCGGCGTGCGCCCCCGCGATGAGGGTCAGCAACAGTCCTGCCGCGAGCAGGCGCACCGTCACTGCGGCAACTGCATCGATTTGACCTCGAGGAACTCTTCCAGGCCGTAGCGCCCGAGTTCGCGGCCATGTCCTGATTGCTTGTAACCACCGAATGGCGCCAGCATGTTGAACGCCCCGCCATTGATATCGACGCGGCCGGTGCGCATGCGCCGCGCGACACGGTTCGCCCGCGCTTCATCCTGGGACCACACCGCGCCGGCAAGCCCATAAACCGTACTGTTCGCGAGGCGCACGGCGTCATCCTCGTCCATGTAAGTCAGGATGCTGATGACCGGCCCGAAAATTTCCTCCTGCGCAATTGTCATGTCCTCTGTGACGCGCCCGAACACCGTCGGCTGCACGTAATAACCTTTGGCCAGCCCCGCCGGCGCATCAGGGCCGCCCAGCAGCAGTTCGGCGCCCTCGGCAACGCCTTTCCTGATATATCCGCGCACGCGCTCGCGCTGTGTATCTGAAATCAGCGGGCCGAGCCTGGTATCCAGCGCCAACGGGTCGCCCAGCGTAAATTCCTGCGCGGCCTCGACTGCAAGTTTGGCAGCTTCCGCATAGCGCGCTTCGGGCACTAACAGCCGCGTGTGCGCGGTGCAGGTCTGTCCCGAGTTGAGGAAGCACGCATTGACGGTCGCGCGCACGGCTTTCGTGAAATCCGCATCGTCCAGCACTACGGACGCCGATTTGCCGCCGAGTTCCAGTGCTACGCGCTTCACAGTGGCCGCCGCCAGTTCGGATACACGTTTGCCGGCGCGCGTCGAACCCGTGAACGAAATCATGTCGACGTCCGCATGGCCGGCCAGCGCTTCGCCCACCACGGCTCCAGTGCCGCACACGAGGTTGAACACACCCGCCGGCAGGCCGATGCCGTCGATGATTTCGGCCAGCATGAACGCGGTCAGCGGAGCAATTTCGCTCGGTTTCAGCACCACGGTGCAGCCCGCCACGAGCGCCGGCGCCACTTTGGCCACGACTTGATGCAGCGGGTAATTCCACGGCGTAATGCAGCCGACGACGCCGACCGGTTCGCGCACGACCAGTGAATTGCCGATTTTCTCTTCGAACTGGTATTCGCGTGCCAGCTTGGCGTAACTCGCCATGACCAGCGGCGGCAGTCCCGCCTGGATGCGTTGCGACATCTTCAGCGGCATGCCGACTTCACCGGCAATGCTGCGCGCAATCTCGTCGGCGCGCGCCGTCAGCCCGGCGGAGATTTTCTCCAGATATTCCGCGCGTTTTTCGACCGGTGTTGCAGCCCACGTGTCGAATGCGGCACGCGCTGCCGCGACGGCAGCCGCAGCGTCTTCCGCAGTGCCGTCGGGCACCTGCCCCATCGTCTCTTCCGTTGCGGCGTTGATTACCGGCAGGGTGCGCGTGGAGAGCGAAGGAATCCAGCGGCCGTTGATATAAATTTTGTCGCGGATCTGCATGCCGGCACACCTAGTAATTGTTGCGAAGGGGCGAGACTAACGCGTGGACTTTGTAAACGTCAATCCTGCCGGGACGTTAATATCCGTAGTGCGGCGCTTAAACGTGATGAACTAACCGCCGCGTCTCACGCTCAAACGCTATGAGGAGGCTCTGTGAAATTACCCTATCTGATTGCCCTCGCTGCGCTGCTGGCCGCTACGGCCGCGTCGGCGGCTGATACGCCGAGCCGCACATCGCCGGTGGACACCAACGCTGCATGCATGGATCGCAACGTCGATTCGTCAAGTGCCAACTGCGTGCTTAAGGATGATGGCAGGCCGCGCCGCGCTTATCCGCCCAAAACAACGTCAACGGGCGCTGCGCCTTCGTCAGCGCCCGCCCCGGGTTCTTCAGCCGTACGCAAATAAGGTCACCCGCACCTGCAGGGCTAGGTCGCCGCAACCGCAGTCACCGCGCTAAACAGGTCTGCAACGGTTTCGCGCGGGATGCCGCGTGTAATGAACACCAGTCTGGATACGCGGTCGGCGTCAGGCCAGCCTGCCAACGCAATCGGCGGGTGAAACAGGTGCTGAACCCCCTGCACCACCAGCGGATTTGATTCCCCGGCCACGTTGATCAGACCTTTCACGCGCAGCAAATCGGGGCCGCGCAAAGCCGTCAGCACTTCGATGCATTGCTCGAAAGCGCGCACGGAGAACGGTTGCTCGAAGCGCAGTGTGAAAGTCGTGATCGACGTGTCGTGGGCGTGACGTCCCGCATTGCTGTCGTTACGTGCAGCGCCGAGCCAGCGATCAATGCGTGCCGCATCAGCGCGCGCATCGTCAAACCCTATGGCTGTCACAAATGCAGGCTCAATCACGCCGTGCTCCGCCAGACCGATTTGGGCAAACGGTGCCACGCCGGCCAGCGTCTTTTTTACTGCCGCCAGCGCATCCGCACTGACCTGGTCCGACTTGGTAATGACTACGCGATCGGCCAATGCGACCTGCTTCAACGCTTCAGGCTGGGATTCGAGCTGAGCGCGCGCATGATAGGCATCGACGCAAGTCACTACGCCGTTCAGGCGGAATTGCCCGAGCAACAGCGTGTCTGACAACAACGTCTGCAGTACCGGCGCAGGATCGGCAAGTCCGGTCGTCTCCAGCAATATGCGCTCGAAATCGCCTATTTCGCCCTGCCGGCGCGCCAGAAACAAATCGCGCAGGGTGAGCTGTAAATCGCCGCGCAATGCGCAGCATACGCAGCCGTTTTCCAGCAACAGTACTTTTTCCTGGGCAAAGCGCAGCAGGTCGTGGTCTATGCCCTGCTCGCCATACTCGTTGACAATGACCGCACTGCGCGCCAGCGCGGGCTGGGCGAGCAGATGATTGAGCAGCGTGGTCTTGCCGCTGCCGAGAAACCCGGTGACGACGGTGACCGGGATCTTGCCGGCGAACGGGTCGCGTGCCGTCGAGCCCGCCATATTCAGCCGCGCGTGCGGATCCGTCAGATCGTCATCTCGAGTGCGTAGAGGCCGCCGGCAAAACGGTCGACTGTAAACACGATGCCCCTGTCGTCGACGAATACGTCGTTGAGCTGGATTGCTCCCGCTGGCGAAAGCTTGGGCGCGCCAGGCACGTAGTAAGCTACTTCCTGCGGCTGGTACGGATTCGACAGGTCGAAAGCCCGTACGCCGCCGTTAAAAAATGTGCCGATGATGATGTTGTCGGACTTGAACGAGGCTTCTTTCGGCAGGTTCTCGTGCAGATTGTGCGAGCCATAGCGCCCCCCGCGTTTACCAAATGCCTCCGGTGACGGCATCGGCAACGTGCTGATCGAAATCGGGTGCGTTTCCGCGCGCGCGTCGAGCACCCACGTGAGCTTGGGCCAGTCGGCGGCGTTGTCCACCACCGATTCATCGGTCACTACCAGCAGCCCGGGCTTGAAGAGCGGCAGTACCGTATGCGTAAAGCCGAGGTACGGCGGGCAATTGCTCCAGCGCGAGATCACCTTGGGATGCGCCTTGTCGCTGATGTCCATGATGAGCGCGCCGTAATCCAGATACCCGACGTAGGCACGATCGGGCCGCTCGGGATACACGTTGGTGTTGTGCGCGCGGAAGCCCGCGTAGCCGACCGGGAATTCGCCGACTTTCTGCCGCGGTGACGGCTCGGCGTCGCCCTCGCGCGTGCCCGGTGCCCACCAGCGGCCGACCTCTTGCGGCTTGGAAGGATTGCGGATGTCGACGATGCGGTAGCACTGATCGTCTTTCGGGCTGCGCGGCTGAAAATCCGGCGCGCCCGAACTCATATGCACGTACTCGCCGTCCGCAAACCACAGCACGTGCACGCCGCGCGAATATTGGCCCGATGCGTCGAAATGCGATATCAGGCGGGGTTGCTCCGGCTTGCTGACGTCGAAAATGTCGAAGCCGGCAGGTTTGTCGCCGGCTTTCGTCGTTTGATAAGCGACCGTCAGCGTATTGCCGACGACGTCCAGCGAATTGGAACGCATGCCGCGATGCGGCAACTCGGTTTGCGCGACGACCTTCGGATTGCGCGGATCGCTGACGTCCACTCCGGTGAAATTCTTCGGTGCCGATTCATGGGCGAGCCACAGAATGCGCCGTCCGTCCGGCGCCAGTTGCATGTTTACGCCTTCGCCCATGCCACCGAAGCCGCCCAGTTCGTGGTGCGAGAGGAGCTTCATGTTCCACGCCATGGTTTCCGACGGGTCCGCGCCTTTTGACATACTCATTTTCTGGTTCATGTTATGGGAAATTCCTGCGAATGAATGATGGCCGGGGATGATTGCCGATTGCGGCGAACCAAAACAAACTTCTTAAAAGCCGTAATCTTACCGGCTTTAGCGTCTGGCAGCACGCCTCAGGGCGCGCCGTCTTCGCCCTTCCAGTGCAGCCACACGCGCAGCTTCCTGAAATCGTCCGCGTGCAGGCTGTCGACAAGCAGCGTGATCCGTTTTCCGGCGCGGCCGTCGTGCTGTCGCAGATTCAGGACTGTCAGATACGGCATCGCATACGTGCTGCCCAGAACTTCGTACTCGTTCCACGCGCCAGAGCGCGTTTGCACGCTGATCCGGTTGTCGGAGCTGATTTCAACTGCCACTGCCGAATCTGCCGCCAGCAGCAATGCCTGTCGCCTGACGACCACCAGCAGATGAACGAGCAATATCGTCGCCGCGATGATTTTTGCCCATAACGGGAGATTGACTGTCATCACGATGGCAATCGCGGCGCCGTGTGCGAAAGTCAGAACGCCCGCCAACAGCCGGGATGGCCGCAGGCTGATCTTCAACACGGGTATGCAATATATTTCGCGCGCCGGCGATGCATCAAAAGACGGGCCGGCATGGTGCCGGCGCCCTAACGTTGCGGCGTGGCGTTCGAAGCATTCACCACGCTGTTCGGCGTGATGACGATACCTTTGGGCTGCTCGTCTTTGTGCCGCGCCACCGCCTGCACGTGTTCGATCCTGACCTCGTCCATCTTGAGTGACAGGTGGCGATAGACGATGGTACCAAGCACGGCCGAAAGCGCCACCAGCACCACGGTGCCTATGCCAAGCCGGCGCCGACCGTAACTATCGTCCGGGAATATCATCAGTTTGGCGCCAGGTTCAGCTTCCAGCAGCTTGGCATCGTAGCGGGCCCGCTGTTCCGGGCTGGAGAGTATGCGGTAGCCATCGCGTATTAATTGTGTCTCCATCACGGCTTCGGTAACGCCGCGCAGATTGCCTGCGCTCAGCCTGGCGGTCGCTTGTGCGTATGCAGCGTCGATCTGCGCTTGATCGGCATCGTGCCCGATGCCCAGCATTTCATAGAACGATCTTTTCACGGCGGTCTTTGCGGAAACTGCGCGCTACTTCGGTTCGCGTGCGCTTGCGGCAGACGCAAACGTTCTGGCGGGAGGTTTCAAGGCCTGCAATTGCAGGCTGCGGTCGTATTCACACCGCAAATCGGGGTTCGATAGCGTGCGGTAAGCGGATTGGATTGCAAGGTACTCGATGCGCGCGCGCTCACTGCCCTGGTTAAGCGGGTTCTTCGGGTCGAGTTTTCTCGCGAGCCGGAAGAACGACTGCTGGATGGCCGTTTGACTGGCATGCGGCGTGATGCCGAGCTGCTCGTAATGCGTTTTCATGCTCCTCCCTGGATTAGAAGCATTCCAACCGATTGCTATATAAGGTATTAGAATCAAGGTTTAACACTCTGTCAAATGTGCTTGTTTGATAGAATTTTCATAAGCCTATGATTTATAATATTTCTTTTTTTCAAATGTTGGATATGACAGATAATTATTTGGTCCGGCAGGGAAATTATCCTCTGCCCGGCTTTGCCGCCGCACATCCGGCGCGGCGCTGGAGTTTCTGATGGCGTATGAAGGCGAGGGAACGGGCGGCGCAGATTCGGCGGCCCCGCTCGCCGGGGTCGCCAGCCTCTCGCAGTTCGGCTTGATTCATTTTTCCGGCGAGGACGCGCAGGCTTTCCTGCAGGGGCAGTTGAGTTGCGACGTCAACGCGCTGCAAGCGGGCAAGGCGATTTACGGCAGCTATAACTCCCCCAAGGGCCGCATGCTCGCGAGTTTCCTGCTGTGGCGCGACACCGCGGGTTACATGATGCAGTTGCCGCGCAGCCTGTGCGGCCCCATATCCAAGCGTCTGTCGATGTACATACTGCGTTCGAAGGTAAAAGCGCGCGACGTCAGCGACGACCATGTGCTGTTAGGCATCGCCGGCATTGCTGCCGAAGAGCTGCTTGCGCAGCACTTCAAGACTATTCCAGCGGCCGCGTTGACGACGACTGCCGCCGGGGGAACGCAGTTATTGCGTCTCGATACCGCGCGCTGGCTGCTTGTCGCCGACCGCGCAAGCGGCGGTGAAATACTGAATGCGCTGCTGAAGAAAGCGCAATCTGTGAGTGACGCCGCCTGGGAATTGACGAACATAGAGGCGGGAATACCTTTCATTACGCCGGCGACGCAAGACCAGTTTGTGCCGCAAATGGCCAATCTGGATCTGCTCAATGGCGTGAGCTTCAGCAAGGGTTGTTATCCAGGCCAGGAAATCGTTGCACGCATGCATTATCTGGGGAAATTGAAACAGCGCATGTACCTCGCCGAGATCAGCGGCACGGATGTACCCGCGCCCGGTAACAAGCTTTACAGCGCCGGCACTGGCGAGCAGGCCACCGGCATGATCGTGAACGCCGCCCCCTCCCCCAGCGGCGGCCATACTGCGCTGGCCGTCATGCACATCGCAAGTTTTCAGAGTGGCGACGTACATCTGAATGCGCCGGCCGGCCCCGCCCTGAAATTCAGGCCCCTGCCCTATGCGATACCGGCCGATCCGCCGTAAAGCGCCACGCCATGTGCCTGATACTCTTCGCGCATAAAGTTCATCCTGATTATCCGCTCGTGATGGCGGCGAATCGCGATGAGGCCTACGCGCGTCCGACCGCTGCAGCGGCATTCTGGAACGACAGTCCGCACATATACGGTGGTCGCGATCTCGAGCAAGGCGGCACCTGGCTGGGCATTACCCGCAGCGGAACGTTTGCCGCGGTAACCAATTTCCGGGAAGGCGCTGGCGCAAAAAACTCATCGCGCTCCCGCGGCGAACTCGTCGCCAGCTTTCTGCACAAAAAACAGCGCCCCGAAGATTATGTCGCGCGAGTACACGGCGAGGCCGGCGACTATAACGGCTTCAATCTGCTGGCTGGTGATCTTGATGAATTGCAGTATTTGTCAAACCGTGGCGGCGAGCCGACAGTTGTTGCTCCGGGCGTGCATGGTCTGAGCAATCACCTGTTGAATACGCCGTGGCCAAAAGTCGAGCGCGGCAGAAAAATCGTGACTGAATTGTTGCGAAGCAGATCGCAGGAGTTGATCGACGGCCTGTTTGGCTTGCTTGCCGAGCGGACGATTGCGCCCGATAACGCCTTGCCTGCAACCGGTGTCGGACTGCCGCGTGAACGCGTGCTGTCGCCGGCTTTCATTGCATCGCCAACATACGGCACACGCTCGTCGACGGTGATGCTGATCGACAATCACGGCGAGGTCGTGTTTGTCGAGCGCAGTTTCGGCGCACTCGGCAGCCCCGGGAGCAGCACGACGGGCCGCTTCGCTCTCGAAATCGCGCCTACTTCGGCAGCGGCTTAAGCAACGCCAGGCGCATGGTGCGATGAGGGATGCCTGCATCGAGATATTCCCCGCTCACGACTTCGAAACCGAATTTGCGGTAAAACCCGATGGCGTGCGTTTGCGCGCTGAGTTCTACCGCGGCATGCCGCAATTCGCGCGCCGCCGCGATCAACTCCGCGAGAATCTGGCCGCCGACGCCCTGTTTGCGCCAATGCGCCAGCACTGCCATGCGGCCGATATGCCCGTCAGGCAACAGCCGGCCGGTGCCCACCGCTTCGCCGTCGGCAGTTGCCGCCAGTGCATGCAGACACAATTCGTCGATGCCGTCCCACTCGAGTTCTTCCGGCACGCTTTGTTCTTCGACG
>JAIOOZ010000524.1 GCA_021414185.1 Betaproteobacteria bacterium | reverse complement strand
CTTCGCGCCCTTGCGCTCGATCAGCGCGTTGGTCGCCAGCGTGGTGCCGAGGATGAAGATGTCCAGCGCGCCTGCTTTGAGCCCGGCTTGCGCGAGGATCTCGGTGACGGCGCCGACCACGGCTTCTTCCGGCGCGCGCGGCGTGGTGAGCACCTTGCCGGTCCAGCGCTGGCTGCGCGCTTCGAGAACGATGTCCGTGAAAGTCCCGCCGATATCGACGGCGAGACGCGCGCCTGCTGGTTTTGCTGCTGACATGCGGGGAGCCTTGAAGGAAGTCGTGCCGCGCATCGTGGCGATGCGGCGGATTCGTTAATGGAACGATTATAATCAAACCATCACCCAGCGCATACGCGGCAGCGTTGCGCCGGCAAAAGGAGCTTTCTTGTCACTGGTAAAAATGGTCGAAGTCTGGCGCGGGCCGCTGGTCGAATGCGTGCATCTCGGTGTGGCGGCGGTCGCTAACGCAGAAGGCGAAATCATCGAAGGCTGGGGTGATATCGGGATGGAGACCTTCCCGCGCTCGGCGCTGAAGCCCATACAGGCGATCGCGCTGGTCGAGACCGGCGCACATAAAGAACGCGGATTGACGTCCCGCCATCTTGCGCTGGCGTGTGCTTCGCATCGCGGCCAGCCGATACACGCAGAGCTCGTGAGTGCATGGCTTGCCGACCTGGGCCTCGACCAGAATGCACTTGCGTGCGGACCGGATCATCCGTCCGACGAAGCGAGCGCCGCCGCTGCGATACGCGAGGGGCATCCCACGCAGCGCATTTATCACAATTGCTCGGGCAAGCACTGCGGATTTCTCACGGTGGCAAAGCATCGCGGCTGGGCGGTCGAAGGTTACGACCACATCGACCATCCAGCCCAGCAGCTCTATCTCGATACGCTATCCGATCTCGCGGGACGTGATGCGCGGGCGCTGCCGATAGGTGTCGACGGCTGCGCGCTGCCGGCGCCGGCATTGCCGGTGAAGGACATGGCGGTGATGATGGCGCGGTTCGCGGCCGCCAAAGTGGCGTCGCCATCGCGCCGCGCGGCGATACTCGCGATACATGACGCGATGCGCCAGCATCCGGAATATATTTCCGGTACCGATCAGCCAGGCGTGGAGCTCGCGCGCGTCACCAAGGGGCGCGTCATCATGAAGACCGGTGCCGAAGGTTTTATGATGGTCTATGTGCCAAGCCAGGGCATCTCTGCCGTAGTGAAAATCGCCGACGGCAATGCGCGCGCGCGGGTTCCCGCGCTGATCGCAGTGTTGTCCGCGGTCGGCCTGCTCGATGCTGCGGAGCAGCGCGCACTTGCGCATCTCGCCACGCCGCCGATACTCAACAGCGCGGGCGCTATGGTCGGGCGCATCAACGCCTGCGGTTTTCAGACTACAGCCGCCCAATCTTGAAAATGGAGCGGATGACGACCAGCGATGCGTTGCGCATCGCTTATACGGTAGACGATTACACCGATCCGTGGACTGCGGCGCCGACCGTAGTGCTGCTGCATTCGGCAATGAGCAGCTCGCGGCGTTTGTACGCGATGGTGCCCCATCTCGCACGCAGGTTCCGGGTCGTGCGCATGGATATTCGCGGGCACGGCGAGTCGGATATCCCGCGCGCCGATCAGCCGCTGACCCTCGCGCGCCTCACGCAGGACGTGCTCGAACTGCTCGACCACCTGCGCGTGGACAGGGCGCACTTGCTCGGCGTGTCCGGCGGCGGCTACCTCGCGCAGCAGATCGCAATCCATCATCCGGCGCGCGCGGCGAGCATCCTGCTGTTCGCATCGCGGCCCGGCTTCAAGGACAGTAACGGTGCGAAATGGATCCCCGAGATGGAGCGCATCGGTTTGCGCGCATTCATCGCTGAAACTCTGGAGGAGCGTTTGCCACTCGCTCAGGTCAAGCGCTTCGTGTTGTATATGACGACGCAGTACTGGATGGAAGACCTGGCGAAGATCCGCTGCCCCACCTTGCTGGTCGCGCCGGCGGGGGACGTGATTGGCAATGCGGGCGCTTACGCGCAGATGCAAAAGCTGATCAAAGGCAGCGAACTCATTACGTACGACGTCGCAAACCACAATATCTGCGACTATCTCGCTGATCGCTGCGCGCAGGATGCGCTGTGTTTCCTGCAAAGGATTACTGCAAAAACTTAGCCACAGAGGACACAGAGGACACAGAGGACACAGAGAACACAGAGAAGGTCAAAGCCGGATATCCAACAGTAATTTTGTTGTTCGCTTTTCTCTGTGAACTCTGTGCCCTCTGTGGCAAATGCTCTAAGTAATTAGTCCACAGTGACGTTCGCGGTCTTCGCGACCTTGAACCACTTCTCCGATTCTGCGGCGTAGTAAGCGGCGAATTGTTCCGGCGTGTTGCCCACGGGGACGCCGCCGAGATCGAGCACCCTTTCCCGCAGCGTGGGCGTTTTCAGGGCTTTCGCTATTTCGTCGCTGATCTGCCGGCGTATTTCGGGCGGCACGCCGGCGGGCATGACGATGCCCTGCCATGAACTCGCGTCGTAACCTTTCAAGCCCGATTCGCTGGCGGTCGGCACGTTCGGCAGGACGGGAAAACGGTCTTTGGTCGAGACGGCTATCGCGCGTAGCCGGCCTTCTTTCACGAAGGGCAATACGCCGACGGCCGGCGCGAACGCGACTTCAACGCGGCCCGCGAGGTGATCGACCATCTGCGCACCCGCGCCTTTGTAGGTGATCAGCGTGATGTCGATGCCGGCCTGCTGCTTCAGAAGCTCCATCGCGAGATGCGGGCTCGCGCCGCCGCCGCTCGATGCGTAGTTGAGCGCGCCGGGCCTGCGCTTGGCGAGCGCTATCAGTTCGGCAAGATTCTTCACTGGCAGCGCCGGGTGCACGAGCAGCAGCATCGGCACCGTCGCCACCAGCGTCACATGAGAGAAATCCTTGAGCGAGTCGTAACCGGCGTTGGCCGACAGCCGGGAAGCGATGGTCTGGGCGGGTGCCACCATGCACATCGTATAACCGTCGGGCGGCGACTTCGCGCACAGGCTGGTGCCGATGTTGCCGCTGGCGCCGGGACGGTTGTCGGCGATGACGTTGACGTTCCACGCATCCGACAACGACTTTGCCACGATGCGGCCCAGCGTATCGGTCGCGCCGCCGGGCGGATAGGACAGGATGAAACGTACGGGTTTTGCGGGATAAGTCTGTGCGTGCGCTGTTACTGCTAAAAGCAAGATGGAGCCGCAGATACACGCAGATAAATTCTTTTTAATACCCCCTTGAGGGGTACGCAGATAATTCGAATTACTCATGGTTGGTTGATTATTCATGTTGAGTTAATGCATATCCGCATTCATCGGCG
>JAIOOZ010000605.1 GCA_021414185.1 Betaproteobacteria bacterium | reverse complement strand
CTGCGGAAAAAAATCCGGCTGAAGCTCGCGGCGACCACGCACGATATGCCCGCGCCCTTGATCGCGATCGGCGCATGCTCGCGCGAACTGCCGCAGCCGAAGTTCTTGCCCGCGAAAATGAGATCGCCCTTCTGCACGCGGTCGGAGAAGCCGGGGTACGACTTTGAAAAGCAGCCCTTGCCCAGCGTCTCCGGGTCGCTGTTGACGAGCAGCGACGACGGAATGATCACGTCGGTGTCGATGTGATCGCCAAACTTGTGTATGCGTCCGCAGAAGATCATGCCATCGCCTCCTGCGGATCGACGATCGCGCCGGCGATGGCCGAGGCCGCCGCCACGTACGGACTGGCGAGGTAGATCTGCGAATCGCGATGACCCATGCGCCCGCGAAAATTCCGGTTGTGTGTCGCAACGCAGACGTCGGTCGCGGTGAGCACGCCGAGATGTCCCGAGCACGGGCCGCATCCCGGTGGATTCACGATGCCGCCCGCTTCGACGAAAACCTGCAGGAGACCTGACTTCATTGCATCGAGATATACCGACTGGGTTGCAGGAGTGATCAGAAGGCGCACACCCTTGGCCACCTTCTTGCCGCGCAGGACGCTCGCCGCCTGCTCGAGGTCGATCGTGCGGCCGTTGGTGCAGGTGCCGATTGTCACTTGGGTGATTTTCGTGCCGCGCACTTCTTTCGCGGGCACCACGTTGCTCGGCAGGAACGGCTTGGCAACCAGGGGAGTCAGTCCGCCGACGTCGATGTCTATCGTCGCTTCGAACTCCGCGTCCGGGTCGCTGCGCACGACCTCGTAAGGTACCGATGAACGCGCGCGCACATAGGCTTCGGTCTTCGCATCGGGTTCCATGACCGCGGTCTTCGCGCCCATTTCGATCGCCATGTTGGCGATGGTGAAGCGCTCATCCTGCGTGAGGTGCGCGAGCGCATCGCCGGAGAACTCGATGACTTTGTAGGCCGCGCCATCGACGCCCAGTTCCCGCAACGCGGCCAGAATGTAGTCCTTGCTCGTGACGAATGGTCCGGGGGTTCCCGAGTAACGCACGCGTATCGTCGGCGGCACCAGCAGCCAGGTTTCGCCGAAAGCCAGGCTGTAGGCCAGATCCGTCGACCCCATCGGCACACCGAATGCGCCGAGCGCGCCGGCGGTACAGGTGTGCGAATCAGCATTGACGATGAGCATGCCCGGCCTGATCAACCCCAGCTCCGGCGCGAGGGCATGGTCCATGCCTTCGCAGTTCGCATAAAAGTGCCGGATGCCCTGTTCCTCGCAAAAGATACCGAGCGCTTCGACATTCGCCGCGCGCTTGGTGTCCACGATCGGCATGTGGCGTCCCGCGACAAAACAGACTTTGTCCGGATCGAACACTTTGGTAGCGCCAGCGGCTTTGAACTGCTTCATCACCAGCGGCGCCGTGGTGTCGTTGGCCATGGCGAGATCGACGCGGGCCGTGACGATCTCATTCACTTCGACGTGGGACTTGTCCGCGCACCGGGCGAGGATTTTCTGCGCTACCGTGGCTGCCATGACTGCACTTCCTTGTGATTGTTATTGAGGCAAACAATGCAGCATTTCAGGCTGCCGCCTGGATCGCTCCCGGAATGCACTTGCGCGTTCTCTCGGCGCTGATGCCGAGTATCTGGCGCGCCTGCGCGGGTGTTGCAACCGGGCGACCCCAGATCGCCGCGGTTTTCACCCACTGCGCGACCATGTCGGCGTTGGTCTGCGCGAGGACACCCGGCGTGAGAAACACCATGTCTTCCATGCCCGTGCGCACGTGCCCGCCGTGGGTGAAGGCATAGAACATCAGGCGCTGGTACACCTCCGCGTCGCCGGTCTTGACGCACAGAGACCATTCAGTGCCTTCGGGCAACTGGTCGACGAGCACCGGCAGAATCCGCTCGTCGAGCGGCAGGCCGCCGGTCGTGCCGAGCACGAACTCGATGTAAAACGGTTTTTTCAGCAGTCCCGCCGCGACCAGATCGCGCACGCCGTGCATATGCCCGAACTCGAAGACCTCGACGGCGGGTGTCACCTGCGCGGTTTGCATGATCTGCGCCATGCGCTTCAGGTAAGCGGGAGAGTTGTCGTAGACACGCCCGCCGGTATTGAACGGGCCGGCATCGAGCGACAGCACCTCGGCGTTGACTTCGACGAGGCCCCAGCGCTGCTCGTGTGAAGCGCGCCCGCCGTCGTCGCCGGCGCTCAAATTGAGAATGGCGTCGCAGCGCGCGGCGTGTATGCGCTCCATGATGGGACGGTAGGCTGCCACGTCGGTCGATGTGGTGCCGTCCTCTTTGCGCGCGTGCAGATGCACCATTGCCGCGCCGGCTTTCCAGCATTCGGCGGCGGATTTCGCGCATTCGTCAGGCGTCACCGGGTGATGCGGCGTTTTCGAGCGGGCCGGCATGGCGCCGGTCACCGCGGCGCAGATGATGAGTGGCTTCAAGGCAATCTCCCCCTGTTATAGGTATCGAACATTTTGGCCCGTGATAGCATTATCGTCCAGCACATTGTCGCCAGCTGCTTGCTTAAAACCACTCGATAAACGCTGCTGTCGCTGTTTTTGATGGAAGAGCGCCGATGAAACTGTCCACACACGTGTTTGCCGCAATCACCATGATTTCCGCATTGACCCACGCCGCCGCATTCGCGCAAACCTATCCGGCGCGGCCGGTCCGTTTTATCGTTCCCTCCGCGGCGGGGGGCTCCGCCGATCTCATCGCGCGCACCCTCAGCCAGAAGCTTACCGAGCGATGGGGCCAGCAGGTCATCGTCGACAACCGCGCGGGCGCCGGCGGCGCAATCGGCATGCAGGTCGCCGCCAAGGCCTCGCCTGACGGCTACACCATACTGCTTGCCGGATCGAGCCACCTCGCGACGGGGCCGGCAATGACGCCGGACATGGGGTACGACCCGATCAAGGATTTTGCGCCGGTGACGCTGGTAGCGCTGCTGCCGAATATTCTGCTCGCACACCCGTCGGTGCCCGCGCAATCCGTCAGGGAACTCATTGCGCTGGTCAAATCCAAACCCGATCAAATCACTTACGGCACGCCCGGCATCGGCACGACTTCACACATCATGGGCGAGCTCCTGAACCAGAGTGCGGGGATCAGGTTGGTGCATGTGCCGTACAAAGGCGGCAGCCTGTCCGTCGCGGACGCGATTTCCGGGAACATCCAGCTCGTGTTCGGCAGCATCTCGACCTCGTTGCCGATGATCAAGGCGGGGAAACTGAAGGTTCTCGGCATCACGACCGCCAAGCGCATACCCACGCTGCCGGAAGTTCCAACGTTCATCGAGTCCGGCGTCCCCGGATATGAAGTCTTGCAATGGCAAGGCGTTGTCGT
>JAIOOZ010000604.1 GCA_021414185.1 Betaproteobacteria bacterium | reverse complement strand
GTGGAATGTTGCGTTACACCAAACGCCCGGCGTCTTACTCGATAACCTTGGGGACCAGGTAAAGGTCGGCCTCGACTTGCGGCGCAATCGATTGAAACAACGCGTGCTGGTCGGCCTCGGTCACAACATCTTCGCGCAGGCGCAGCATAAGGTCCTGCGCATGCGACATCGGTTCGACGCCGTCGGTGTCGACTGCCTGCATTTCTTCGATCAACCCGAAAATACCGGTCAAGCGGGTCAGAACCTCGCCCGCCTCGTCGGCAGCGATGTCGATGCGGGCGAGTTGCGCGATGCGTTTTACATCATCCAGCTTGAGGGCCATGGTACGCGCGTTTTTTCGCTTAAAAAATCATTTGTAATCAGGTATTATACAACGCTAATTTAGAGCGTTTTTTTCCTTTCTTCGGAACCAGTTATGTTCGGTTTTTTAAGCGGCTACTTCAACAACGACCTCGCCATCGACCTCGGCACGGCCAACACCCTGATCTACGTGCGCGGCAAGGGCATCGTGCTCGACGAACCGTCGGTGGTGGCGATCCGCCAGGAAGGCGGTCCCAACGGCAAGAAAGTCATCCAGGAAGTCGGCCTCGCGGCGAAACAAATGCTGGGCCGCACGCCCGGCAACATCACGGCGATACGCCCGATGAAAGACGGCGTCATCGCCGACTTCACGGTGACCGAGCAGATGCTGAAGCACTTCATCAAAAAAGTGCACGACTCGCGTCTCTTCTCGCCGTCTCCGCGCATCATCATTTGCGTGCCGTGCGGCTCGACGCAGGTTGAACGGCGCGCGATTCGCGAATCCGCGATCGGCGCCGGCGCTTCGCGCGTTTACCTGATCGAAGAACCGATGGCCGCGGCGATCGGCGCCGATCTGCCGGTTGGCGAAGCCACCGGCTCGATGGTCGTCGACATCGGCGGCGGCACCACGGAAGTCGGCGTGATTTCGCTGGGCGGTCTCGTGTACAAAGGCTCGGTGCGCGTCGGCGGCGACAAATTCGACGAAGCGATCATCAATTACATTCGCCGCAATTACGGCATGCTGATCGGTGAGACGACCGCGGAGCAGATCAAGAAAGAAATCGGCTCGGCCTTCCCCGGCTCCGAAGTGCGCGAAAAAGAAGTCAAAGGCCGCAACCTCGCCGAAGGCATCCCGCGCAGTTTCACTATTTCCTCCAATGAAATTCTCGAAGCCCTCACCGAACCGTTGAACAGCATCGTCAGCGCG
>JAIOOZ010000066.1 GCA_021414185.1 Betaproteobacteria bacterium | reverse complement strand
AGCATGGTTGCATGGTGTCACCGGCCTGGTTCTCGCGGCCGCGGCACTCGCCGCTTCGGCGCAGGATTTCCCGGTCAAACCGATCCGTCTCATCGTTCCCTTCGGCCCGGGCGGCACCACCGACATCCTGTCGCGCGTGATCGGCGAGCGGCTGGGCGAGCGCTTTGGCCAGCAGGTGCTGATCGACAACCGGCCCGGCGCCGGCGGCAACATCGCAGCCGAAATCACCGCGCGCGCCGCACCCGACGGTTACACGATATTTTTGGGCTCGATGGGCACGCAGTCGATCAACGTCAGCATCTATCCCAAGCTCGCGTTCGATCCGATCAAGGACTTCGCGCCCATCAGCCTCGTTTCCAACAGCGCGAACCTGCTGATCGTGCACCCGTCCATCCCGGTGAACACGGTCAGGCAGTTGATCCAGCTTGCCCGCGCCAAGCCCGACCGCTTCAGCTATTCGACTTCGGGCGGAGGCAGCTTCAACCACATGTCGGCCGAACTCTTCAACCTGATGGCGCAAACCAAAATGGTGCACATCCCGTATAAAAGCGGCAGCCAGGCGCTGCTGTCGGTGGTGAGCGGCGAAGCGGACCTGCTGTTCCAGACCATGCCGGCCGCGATTCCCTTCGTGGAATCCGGACGGCTGAAAGCGCTGGCGGTGTGCACGCTCGAACGCCATCCGCTGTTCCCGAAGATCCCGACCGCCAACGAATCGGGTTTGCCCGGCTTCGACATCAGCACCTGGTACGGCATCCTCGCGCCGGCCGCCACGCCGAAAGAAATCGTCGCCAAAATCAACGACGCGCTGGTGCAGATCATCAAGAGTCCCGCCACCAACAAGCGTTTGCTCGAACTGGGCGTCGATCCCGTTTTCAATACGCCCGAGCAGTTTTCCACGCTGATCCGCAACGATCTGGTGAAATGGGCGAAAGTCGCCAAGAACGCTTCGATCAGGGTGAACTAAGATGGCAAAAAAACGCAGTATCAAAAAACCACTTCGCGAATTCGAGAACCAGACCGCCTGGGTAATAGGCGCGCGCGGCTCGCTGGGCAGCGTGATTGCACGTGAGCTCGCGATGGCGGGCGCGAATGTCGTGATGTCTTCACGCGACGCGCGCGCGCTGAAACGCACCGCGCAGGACATCGAACGCGCGGCCAAAACGCGCGTGACGGTGGCGAGCGTCGATCTTGCCTCGCGCGCCTCGGTCGACCGCGTGGCCAGGACGATTGCGCGCAAACATGGCGGCATCGACGTGCTGGTGAACTGCACCGCGGCGCCTGTCTTCGGCGACTTCCTCAAATTGACCGATGACGACTGGGAAAGTGTGCTGCAAGCCAAGCTCTACGGTTATGTGCGCTCGATGCGCGCGGTGATTCCCGTCATGCTGAAGCAGGGCCACGGCAATATCGTCAATGTCACCGGACGCGGTGGCCGCCAGCCCACGCCCGCCCATCTGCCCGGCTGCGCCGCCAACATCGCGCTCAACACGCTGACCAAGGGGCTCGCCGACATTTACGCGCCGCAGAACATCCGCATCAATGCGGTCGCGCCCGGCCCTATCGACACCGCGCGCCACCACCAGATTGCGAGCAGCAATGCAGCACTCAAGCAAGCGGGCGCGAAGAAGAACCCGCCGCTCGGACGTCTGGGGCGCCCCGAAGAAGTCGCGCAGGCCGTCATGTTTCTCGCGTCGAAGCGCGCAAGCTTTACCACCGGTGTCACGCTGCAGGTTGACGGCGGCGGCACCGCCACGATTTGAATACGAGGAGAGATGTAATGAAACGATTTTCACCTTGCGCCGCTTTGTGCGCAGCCGGGATGACTGTGCTGGCGGCGCCTGCCTGGTGCCAGGACTTCCCGACCAAGCCGGTGCGCATCCTGGTCGGCTACCAGCCGGGCGGCGCCGCTGACCTGGTCTCGCGCCTGGTGGCGAAAGGGCTGAGCGAAAAATTCGCGCAATCGGTAATCGTCGACAACCGCTCCGGCGCGGGCGGCTTCATCGCCAACGACATCGTCGCCAAGTCGCCGCCCGACGGCTACACGCTGCTGCTCGCGAACTCGTCGTTCGCCTACATCCCGGCGATGTTCAGCAACAAGAAACTGGATTTCGACGTCAAGAAAGACTACGTCGCCGTCGCGCTGGTGGCGACCACGCAGAACCTGCTCGCCACCAATCTCGCCGTGCAGGCCAACAGCGTCAAGGAACTGATCGCGCTCGCCAAGGCGAGCCCCGGCAAGCTGAGCTACGCGTCCGGCGGCATCGGCGGCTCGACCCATCTGTCGACCGAGCTTTTCAAAAGCATGACCGGCACCGACATGGTCCACATCGCCTACAAGGGCAACGGGCCGTCGATCACCGATCTCATCTCCGGCCAGGTCGACGTCACGATAGCCCCGCTACCCGCGCTGCTGCCTTTCGTCACGGCCGGCAAGCTGCGAGCGCTCGGCACCAGCGGCACGAAACGCTCGCCGCTGTTCCCCAACCTCCCTACCATCGCGGAAGCCGGCGTTCCCGGCTACGATGCCGGCTCCTGGTACGGCTACATGGCGCCCGCGAAAACGCCGCCCGCCGTCATCGCCAGGCTCGGCAGCGAAATGACCGGGCTGCTGAACAATCAGAAATTCGTCGACCAGCTGCAGCTCACGATAGGCGCCGAATCGTCCGGCATGCTGTCGGAGAAGTTCGCCGCCTTCATCAGCAGCGAAACCGACAAATGGGGCAAGGTCATCAGGGCCACCGGCATCAAGGGCGAATAGGGATTTCGCGGCCGATTACGCGCGTTCCATATATTGGAACTACGTTCTATATTTAAAGTATGCACTGATATAATCGCAGCACCGAGTTCGAGAGGAGAGCAAAAATGATCATCGACATGGACACCCACATACTGCCGCGCGACATCTACGACTACATGGAAGGCCCGACTGCCGACCTGCGGCCGCAATTCGAATACGACAAGGACGGCCTGCTCGTCAAATGGAGCTTCCCGGGCGAGTACCGCGTCAAA
>JAIOOZ010000106.1 GCA_021414185.1 Betaproteobacteria bacterium | reverse complement strand
ATGGCGCGCAGACGGCCGGCAAGCTGGCTCAGCGCTTTGGCGTAATCCGGGTTATAGCGCACGCGGCCGATTGATTTGGCGCTCAACAGGTCGTAGGTCCAGCGCTGCATCCAGCCGAGTAAACGCGGCAGCGGAAAATCGCGCACCTGTTCGGCTAGTGCGAAAGCGTCTACGCCGGGCGCCGCCAGACTGCCGAGCAAAGACTTGCGCTGCGTCCAGAACGAGCCGTCATCGAGTGCCAGTGCCGCGAGCGGCGCGTTGCCCGTCTGTGCAAGGCTCAGCGCGGGCTCCTTGACACCCTGTTCACGCAGCCATTTCTCGGCAACCGGCACCGGCGGTGTCGGCAGCACGACCTGCTGGCAGCGGCTGATGATGGTTGCCGGCAGATAGCTCGGCCGATGCGCGACCAGCATGAACCGCGTATTGGGCGGCGGCTCTTCGAGGCTTTTCAGCAAAGCATTGGCCGCATTGACGTTGAGCGTTTCCGCCGGGCAAAACACGATGGTTTTGCCGTTGGGCTGATGCGCCGTGAGATTGATGAAATCATGCAGCGCCCGGATTTCATCGACGGAAATCTGCTGGCTGGGTTTCTTGTCGCCGGCGGCAGGCCCTTCGGGGTCTGCCGGACGCAGGGCCTCAGGCAAAATCTCGCGGTAATCGGGATGGGCGCCGGCAGCAAACCAGCGGCAGCTCTGGCATGTGCCGCAGGCGGCGCCATCGGCAGCAGGGGATTCGCAGGCCAGAGACTGCGCGAGCTTGCGCACGAAATCGAGCTTGCCTGTCCCTTCCCTGCCCCGGAACAACAAGGCGTGCGGCAATGCTGCCCTGCGCTGCAGGATGTCCTGCCATTGGGGCTGGTGCCATGGATAAACGGTTATGGGCATAGGGGTTCCACGATCTCAACCAGCTTGCGCCGGATTTCCTCGATGCTGACCGTGGCGTCGATCACGCGCATGCGCGAGGCATCTTCGCGCGCGCGGCGCAAGTAGCCGTCGCGCACGCGCTGAAAGAAATCATTCTTTTCCTGTTCGAAGCGGTCCGGCGCTTTGATGCTGCCGGCACGCTGCCGCCCCACTTCCGGCGCGACGTCGAACAGCAACGTCAGGTCCGGCTGCAAGTCGCCCTGCACCCATTGTTCGAGCACTTTCAAACGCGCCCAGTCGGCGCCGCGTCCGCTTCCCTGGTAAGCGAACGTCGCGTCCGTAAAGCGATCGCAGATGATCCACTCGCCCTGCGCCAGCGCCGGCGCGATCACTTTGTCGATATGCTCGCGCCGCGCGGCGAACATCAGCATGGCTTCGGTTTCAAGATGCATGGGCTGGTTCTTGTCAAGCAGGAGCCCGCGCAGTTTTTCGCCAAGTTCGGTGCCGCCGGGCTCGCGCGTGACGCGCAGCTTGACGCCGCGTTTACGGAAAAAATCCGCGAGCCAGTCGAGGTGCGTGCTCTTGCCCGCGCCGTCGATGCCTTCAAGGGTGATGAAATTTCCGCGCATAGGTTCAGTGACGCTCAGTGGCTGCCGCGCCGCTGGTATTTTGTCACGGCGCGCTCGTGCTCAGCCAGCGTATTCGAAAAGTACGACGACCCGTCGCCGCGCGCCACGAAATACAATGCTTTGCTCGGCGCGGGATTGAGCGCCGCCGTGAGCGCGGCAACCCCGGGCAAAGCGATCGGCGTCGGCGGCAAACCCGTTCTGGTATACGTATTGTAGGGCCCATCGGTGAGCAAATCGCGTTTGCGCAGGTTGCCGTCGAACTGCGCGCCCAGGCCATAGATCACAGTCGGATCGGTCTGCAGCTTCATGCCGAATTTGAGCCGATTCACGAATACCGCCGCAATCAACGGCCGTTCGGCAGGTTGGCCGGTTTCTTTTTCAATGACGGAAGCGAGTATTAGCGCCTCATAGGGATTCGCCAGAGGCAGCCCGGCGGCGCGCGCGCTCCACAGAGAGTTGAGCTGATTCTGCATGGCGCGATGCGCGCGCTGCATCAGCGCAGCGTCGCTCGCTCCGTTGGGAAAAAAATACGTGTCGGGAAAGAACCAACCCTCCACCGACGGATGAGCAATACCCAGGAGGGCGATCAAGTCGGCTTCGCTGGCGCCACGCGTATCGTGTTTGAGCGCGGGATGGGCATCGAGCGCCGTGCGCATCTGGCTGAAAGTCCAACCTTCGACGACGGTGATCTGATCGAGGCCATGCATGCCGGACGTAATCATTTCCAGCAAGGCAAACGGGCTCAAGGTGCTGCGGACTTCATAATTGCCGGCCTGCACGTGCCCGGCATGCCCGCTTAACCGCGCCAGCACTTCAAATTGCCACGGCGACTTGAGCACACCGGCCGTCTGCATCTGGCGCGCGGCACTGCGCAGACTGCTGCCTTCTTTGAGGCTGAATTGCACGGGTG
>JAIOOZ010000567.1 GCA_021414185.1 Betaproteobacteria bacterium | reverse complement strand
ACCACGCCATCATGTTTGCCCCACCGCAAATCATCGAAACCGAAGTGTTCGCCGCAGTGCCGCAGACGCTGCGCAAAAGCCACGTGCCGGCCGACCGCGTCGCCGCCGGGGGCGGCCCAATTCCCGCCGGCAGTTTTCTTGAAGGCCCGTCGTTCGACCGCGCCGGCAACCTCTACGTCGTCGACATCCCGTACGGCCGCATTTTTCACGTGTCTCCGCAGGGCAAGTTCGACGTCGTCGCCGAATACGATGGCGAACCGAACGGCCTGCGCATCCACAAGGACGGCCGCATCTTCGTCGCCGACCACAAGCTCGGCATCGTTATCCTCGACCCCGCGAGCGGAAAAATAACGCCGTTCGTCACGCGCTATCACCGCGAGCACTTCAAAGGCGTCAACGATCTGACTTTCGCCTCCAACGGCGACCTTTATTTCACCGACCAGGGCCAGAGCGACATGTCGGACCCGACCGGACGCGTGTATTGCTACACCGCGGCCGGCGTCCTGCACAAGCTGGCCGATTGCGTGCCAAGTCCCAACGGGCTGGTGCTCAATGCGAAGGAAGACACGCTGTTTGTCGCCGCGACGCGCGCCAACGCCGTGTGGCGCATGCCATTCGCACCCGATGGCACGATCGCACGCATGGGCGTGCAGATCCAGATGTCGGGCGGGCGCGGACCGGACGGCATCACCATGGACGAACACGACGGGCTCGTCGTAGCACACCCCGACATGGGGGCGGTCTGGATATTCAACCATCGCGGCGAACCGCTATACCGCGTGCAGTCGTGCAGCAGCGACCTCGTGACCAACGTCGCTTTCGGCGGGCCCGACCGCAAGACCATCTACATCACCGATTCCGGCAGCGGCTGCATCCTCACCGCGCGCGTGCCGACGGCAGGACGCCTCTTATATTCCCATATGTAGTAGTGAAAAGCTTTGAGGAAAAGTTTTCACCGCCAAGGACGCGAAGGACGCAAAGGAAAAGCAAAAGAAAGGAAGATATAAAGTCGGGTTTCGAGAGTAACTGCCATCTTGTCTCTATCGTCAATTTTTCACTCAAACACCATCGCACTTGAATCTTCCTTCGCGTCCTTGGCGGTTCAAGATTTTTTATCTTTGCCCTGTTAATCATGGATCTTAACGCCGCCGACACCCGCGCCCGCCTCGAAACTTTCCTGCGCGCCGCGGCAGCTGCTAGCGCCGTGAGCATTAGTCAGCTCGCGCGCATGAGCGGCGGCGCGGTGCAGGAAAACTGGGCGCTCGACGTTGAAATCACCGGTGGAACGTACGCCGGCCCGCAGCAATGGGTGTTGCGCACCGATGCCGTGGCGAGAGTCCAGGCAAGCCTCAAGCGCAGCGAGGAATTCGAAATCCTCAAAGTCGCGCACGCGGCAAACGTGCACGCGCCGCGGCCGCTGTTCCTTTGCGGCGATCTTGCAGTCACCGGCCGCGAGTTCTTCATCATGCAGCGCCTGCCGGGCATTGCGAGCGGACACCGTGTTACGCGCGAAGCCGCACTGGTACCGGACCGCGCGCGCCTGGCGCGGGAACTGGCCGAGAATCTCGCGCGCCTGCACGCCATCAAGCCGCCGCAACCGCAACTCGCGTTCCTTTCAACGATGCTGGCGCGTGACAACATCGCGCACTACCGAAAATACCTCGATCAACTCCCCGGGCCGCATCCTGCGCTCGAATGGGGACTGCGCTGGTGCGAATTCAATGCACCGGCCACGGAAGAAACCACCTTCATTCACCGCGATTACCGCACCGGCAATTATCTGGTGCACGACGGCGGGCTCGCCGGGGTGCTCGACTGGGAATTCGCCGCGTTCGGCAATCCGCTCGAGGACGTCGGCTGGATCTTCGCCAAATGCTGGCGCTTCGCCGGCAAGCAGCGGCCGGCCGGCGGCGTTGCCGAGGCCGCGGATTTTCTCGGTCCCTACGAGCGCGCTTCCGGACGCACCGTGACGCCCGCAGCACTCGTATACTGGCAGGTCATGGCGCATATCCGCTGGGCGATCATCGCATTGCAGCAGGCGCAACGTCATTTGTCCGGCGTTGAGCGCTCGCTCGAACTCGCCCTCACCGGCCGCATCGTGCACGAGCTTGAGCACGAAATTATTTTACTAACCCGCTAAAGCATAGCCACAGAGCACACAGAGGACACCGAGAATGCAAAAAAACCCATACTTGCCTGGTTTTTCTCTGTGAACTCTGTGATCTCTGTGGCAAAAGGTTTTAAGTTCTTAAGATGAACAACCGCCCCGACGCCGCCGACCTGCTCGCCATCGCGCGCTCTACGCTGCTCGACAAACTGTTGCCGGGCCTGCCGGAAGAGCTGCGTTACGACGCGCTGATGATAGCCAATGCGATGGCGATCGCATCGCGGGAGCACGCGGGAGCCGATGCAGCCATGCATGCGGAATTTACACGGCTACAGAAGCTGCTTGGCGAAAGCGGCGAAACCCCTGCCGGATTGGCGCTTGCAACGTCGCTTGCCAAGCTCAACCAGCGCCTGGCTGCGGACATCCGCGCCGGCCGCTTTGATGACAAGGCACGCAAGGCATTGCTGGATCATCTCGAAAAAACGTCCGCGGACGAACTCGCAATTTCAAACCCGCGCGCTCTGCAGACCTGATTCAACACAGGCACCAATGACTACTGAACAAATGTCGTTCGAACCGCTGACACCGACCGCATTCCTGCGGCGCTCGGCCACCGTGTTCGCCGACCGCATCGCCGTCATCGACGGCGACCTGAGCTACACCTACGCGGAGTTCTACCAGCGTGCGCTGCGACTGGCTGGCGCCCTGCGCGCCATGGGTATTAACAACGGTGCGCGTGCCGCCGTGCTGGCGCCGAATACCCACATGCTGCTAGAAGCGCATTACGGCGTGCCGCTGGCGGGTGCCGTGCTGGTTGCGCTCAACCAGCGCCTGACCGCCAGCGATCTCGCCTTTGTTATCGAACACAGCGATGCACGCGTGCTCATCTACGACCACGAATTCGAAACGGTGGCGCTGGAAATTGCAAAGCAAACCGGCGCCGGACTCAAACTCGTGCGCGCCGGCGGCAAAGACGAATACGAAGCATGGCTGGCCGGCGCATCTCCCCACGCGGAACCCGTCGCCGACGAACGCGGCATGATTTCGATCAATTACACCAGCGGCACCACCGGCAAGCCCAAGGGCGTGATGTATCACCACCGCGGAGCCTACCTGCAGGCGCTCGCGATGGTCGCGCACATGCGGCTGGACTGCGCCAGCACTTACCTGTGGACGCTGCCGATGTTTCATTGCAACGGCTGGTGCTTTACGTGGGGCGTGACCGCGGCGGGCGCCACGCATCTCTGCCTGCGCAAGCTCGACCCCGAATTGATTTGGCAACATTTGCGCGAATCCGGCGTCACCCACTTTTGTGCAGCACCGACCGTATTGATCATGATTGCCTGGGCTGAAGCGGCCAAGCAAGGCAAGCTGGCGCGCACGGTGCAGGCGGCCACCGGCGGCGCGCCGCCGACGCCGGCGATACTGACGCGCATGGCGGAACTCGGCATCAACGTGACGCATCTCTACGGCCTCACAGAAACTTTCGGGCCGGCAGTCGTCTGCGAATGGCGCGAGGACTGGAGCAGTCTGCCGATTGAAGAACAAGGCCGCATCAAGGCGCGCCAGGGTGTCGGCAACGTGATCGCCGAGGAATTGCGCGTCGTCGATGTGGACGGGCGCGACGTGCCGGCAGATGCCAAAACCATCGGCGAAATCGCGTTGCGCGG
>JAIOOZ010000566.1 GCA_021414185.1 Betaproteobacteria bacterium | reverse complement strand
TGGGCGTTCCTCTATTTCCAGACCGAATCGGCGCAGACGCGGTGGCTGACCGATCCGGCGCTGGAATTCGTCGCCGGGGCGCAGCCGCCGGAATTGAAACGCCTCGCCAAACGCATCAACCAGTTCACGCCGCTCGACGTTGCGATGACGCTCGCGCGCGACGCCGGCTTTCATTGCGACGCGAAGCGCTACGCCGACGTCGCCAATGGCAGCACCGGGCCGCGCATCATGATCTGTCCCAAGGGCAGCGACGAGGTCAAGGCCGGCGGCAAGGTGCTGCTGCTGCGCAGCTGGTTTCCGCAGAACTACGTGCGCGGGCTGGATCTGCGGGAGATGAGAACGCTGCCGACCGCGCCGTTCAAGGCCACCGACATCGCCGACCGGGCGCAAATCATCGCCGCTGCCAACGGCATCGCATTTACCAGTGTCTCATCGCTGGTGGACGTCGTTGCCGATCGCTTCGAGGGGAACTATTTTCCCAATTGCGTCGGCGAGAAAACCACGCCCGAGTTCGCGGACAAGTGCGCCGGGTTATACGAGCAGCGTTTCAAGGCGGGAGCGCCGCGCTGGAGCGGCAAGCCGGTCAACGCCGGCAAGCATGTCGATGCGGTGATGTTGCTCGTGCAATTGGGCATGGAATGCGGCAACCCCGCTTTTACCGAAGTGGCGGGCGGCAGCGAACCGGACATCGCCACCGTCCAATGCGAGGCCCGTTCGTTTGCCGCGCAGCCGCAGCTTGTGTTCCTCGAGACCGATGCGCGGACCGTGATCCCGCGCGCACTGGTCGTCCAACTGCCGGGCCAGGAGCAACGCATCGATCTGGCGGGGCGTGCTCCCGACAACAATCCGCTGGCCATTTCGATCATGGCGAGAACGCTGGCGGGTGACTTCAAGATACTCACGATTTCATCGCCGCCCGCCGATTGGGGGGCGAGCGACGCGTTCAAGGCCATGGTCAGTTTCGACGCCGTTTCGCAGCGGCGGCTGACGCGCGCTTTCGTCATGCGGATAGAGACGCAGCTCACGGCTCCGAAGGACGCATCTGCGACGTCCGAATTGCAGCGGTTAGACGCGGCGGCGGATTTGCTGGCGCGGCTGGGCGCCGAGACGGTCGGCATGGCAGTTGCGGACACGGCGGGCCTGAAACCCGGCACCGTCGCCGCCATTGCGCTGGCTTCCTGCCGCGTGAAAGCGGAAGCGCCCGATTGCCTGAAAAAAATGGTGCTCGCGGAGACCTCGCTGCGCGATACGCTGACAGCAGCGCTCGACGAAGCGAAGAAGTTGACTCCCGAGACGCCGGCCGACAGTCCGGCGCGACAGCGTTTGACGCGGCTCGCGGCGCAGCTCGCCGCGGTGGACAAATAGCGTCAGCCGGGCAGCGGAGTTGCTCGCACGTAACGCCTGAGCACGAGTCGCAGCCTGTCGCTCAGATGCGGCTGCATTTTTTGCGTCCACGGCGTTGTGGATGCTTCCTTCCACGCCGCCGACTCACACACCTCGGGTGAAGTCAGGTGATAGGTCGCCACGTACTTGTGACCAACGCCGGGCGATACGAAGCGGCGCGCACTGAGCACACCGGGCACTGCCGCGAGCCGCGGCAAATGTTCCTTGTCGTACCATTCATTGAATTCGGCATCGGCTTCAGGCGCCACATTCATCGCGGAGACGAGTAGTCCCTGCGCGTTGTCGGGCGCTATCTGGTCGCCGGGTGATACCTGATTGCAGTTGAAACGGCACAGGCGTTTGCACTTCTGCACCAGCATGCGCGTCGCCCACGGCGAGAAATGCGCCGGCGACACTGCGATGTATTCGGGCTTCTGCAAAACGGCCAGGCTTTCGATATCGTAGATGGCGAGCGAGATTTTCGGGTTCGCAGCACCTACCCAGCGCACGGCGTTGATGAAGCCCTTGATGCGCAGGCGCTCCGGGATGTGCTCGGTATCGTACCAGTCGTCGAACTCGTCCTGGGCGGCAGCGGAGTAGTCGAAGCCGCCTCCCAGCAAAGACAATCCCATATCAGCTGCCCGGCTGGTCGTGGATTTCGGGGAAGTACAAGTCCTTCCACGAGGCTGCGCGCGTCTTGATGTAGCCCGCGTCGAACATGAAGTCGGCGTATTTCATGACGTTTTTCGGCGTCGTCGTGAACTGGATGTTGACGTCCTCGAGCTGCTTCTGGATGTCGGCCACCGTGCTTTTCTTGTCGCCCGACACGTCGAGGTAGACCTGCGCCGCCCATTTCTTGTCCTTGTTGATGAGCGCGACTGCCTCGGTAAACGCCGCCAGCGCCGCCTTGTAGGTGCGCGGGTTCGCGTTGCGGAACTTGCTGCTCGAGAAGATATTGGAGAACGTCGCCGGCCCGCCGAGGATGTCGTCGGAGTTCAACACGCGGCTGATGCCGGGCTGCTCGAGTTCCAGATACTGCACGGGTGGCGAAGTCAGGTGCAGCGTGACTTCCTTTTTCGAAAACAGCGCGGCCATGCCGTCGAAATGCGACATCGCGACCGTCTGCGGCGTGAACTTGTCGAATTGGTCCTTGCCGAGCGCCTGTGCGGTGGCCATCTGCAGCACGATCGCCTGGTTGGAAGTCTTGATGCCGGGCACCGCGATGCGGTCTTCGGGGCCGATGTCGCGCACGCTC
>JAIOOZ010000565.1 GCA_021414185.1 Betaproteobacteria bacterium | reverse complement strand
ATCAAACGCGGCGCCGGCGATCTTGAAGGCGTCAATTACGAGGAAATCCGCTACGAGGGCTACGGCATCGCGGGCGCGGCGGTCATCGTCGATTGCATGACCGACAACCGGACGCGCACTGTCGCCGACGTGCGGCACGCCTTCACCAAGTACGGCGGCACTCTCGGCACCGACGGTTCGGTCGCTTTCCTCTTCAAGCATTGCGGGCAGCTCGTGTTCGCGCCGGGCACCAATGAAGACAAGCTGATGGAAGCGGCACTCGAGGCCGGCGCCGAAGACGTTGTAGCCAACGATGATGGCAGTCTGGAAGTCATCACGGCCTGGACCGATTTTTCGAAAATCAAAGCGGCGCTCGAGAAGGCGGATTTGAAGTCCGAAATCGCCGACGTGCTGATGAAGCCGGAGACCGAAATCGAGCTGAAAGGCGACGACGCGGTCAAGATGCAGAAATTGCTCGACGCGCTCGAAGCGGTCGACGATGTGCAGGAAGTGTATACGACGGCAGTGTTTGACACTGCCTGAGAGAGGCGAGAGGCGAGAGGGGAGAGGCGGGTAGAATGGCGCGTAAACATTACGACCTCGTCGTCTGGCAGCAAGCCATAGTTCTCGTCAAGGCTGCCTATGCGCTTTCTGCGGGGTTCCCACGGAGCGAAATTTATGGCCTCACCAGCCAGATGCGCCGGTCCGCCGTGTCGGTTCCGGCAAATATTGCAGAAGGCGTAGGCCGTAGCGGCAACAGGGACCGGATCCAATTCTTTGTGATTGCGCGGGGTTCATTGACAGAACTGGATACCTATATCGTGCTTGCCAAGGAACTCGGGTATGCGACCGACACGTCTGAGATTGAGGAGATTGTCGACAGGGTTTTCGCGTTGATTGGGGGATTGATTAACGCGGAGCGCGGAAAAAGCGCGTCCGCATGAAACCGGCCTCTCGCCTCTCGCCTCTCGTCTCTCCCCCAGGACGCATTCGCGTCCTTGGAATTGATCCGGGACTCCGGATCACGGGTTTCGGCGTGCTCGACAAGACCGGCAGCACGCTCGCCTATGTCACCAGCGGCTGCATCAAGACGCCGGCGGCCGGCGACCTGGCGACGCGCCTCAAAGTCATACTCGATGGTCTGCGTGAAGTCATAGCCAGCGTGAAGCCCGACCAGGTTGCCATCGAAAAAGTATTCGTCAACGCCAATCCCCAATCCACGCTTTTGCTCGGACAGGCGCGCGGCACTGCGATCTGCGCGGCGGTGCTGCATGAACTGCAGGTGTCGGAATACACCGCATTGCAGGTCAAGCAGGCGGTGGTCGGCAACGGCCACGCTGACAAGGACCAGGTGCAGGACATGGTCAAGCGCCTGCTCAAACTCACAACTGGCGACTGCAGGGTATCGCATGAAACGCGGGAGGCTGGTTTGATCGGCAGGATCAGCGGCAAACTCATCGCGCGGCACCCGCCGCAGGTGATCGTCGACGTGCAGGGCATCGGCTACGAAATCGACGTGCCGATGAGTACCTTCTACCAGTTGCCGGCGACGGGCAGCGACGTCACTCTCTTCACCCACCTGCTGGTGCGTGAAGACGCGCACCTGCTCTACGGTTTCGCCAGCGAGCAGGAGCGCCACGTTTTCCGCCAGTTGCTGAAAATTTCCGGTGTCGGGGCGCGCACCGCGTTATCGGTGCTCTCCGGCATGAGCATCGGCGATTTGTACGACGCGGTGAGCACGCAGGACAGCGCGCGCCTCATCAAAGTCCCCGGCATCGGCAAAAAGACCGCGGAGCGCCTGCTGCTGGAATTGAAAGACAAGCTCGACGTAACCGTGGTGGCGGCGAATTCCGCGGGCGCGCACGGCGGCGACATCCTCAATGCATTGCAGGCGCTGGGCTACAATGAGAAAGAAGCAGCGTGGGCCGTCAAGCAATTGCCGGCCGGCACCGCGGTGGCAGATGGTATTCGGCAGGCACTGAAGCTTCTGTCGAAGCAGTGAGGCGAGAGGCGAGAGGCGAGAGGCGGGAGGCGAGAGGCGAGAGGCGAGAGGAGTGCGGCAACCTGAAGCGCGCCTCGTCGCGTCAGCGCTGGCTTCACTCGACGCTGACAGGCTCGGTACCAAGGTTTAATTGGCCGCTTGCTTATTAAAGGTTATGGCTATAATCTTTAATTTTACCACCACTAATTAAAGCGGGCTTTACTGATATCCAGTGCCGGCCGTCTCCGCAAATCCACGTCTGGGAACCCACGTCACAACGAGCGTTGGGGGCGAAAACGTACGGGCATTCGTTCCGCCCCCGTTGCCGCCCGATCCTCCGCTCGACATCGGCCCTGACCTGCACGACTTGCTTGAAAAGGCGAACCGCGGACTCGGGCGCCTGGACGGCATCGCGCGCCTGTTCCCAGACCCGGAACTTTTCCTGTACATGTATGTGCGCAAGGAGGCGCTGCTTTCCTCGCAAATCGAAGGCACGCAATCGTCATTCTCCGATCTGCTGCTCTACGAAAACAAGGAAGTGCCCGGCGTACCCATTAACGATGTCCACGAAGTATCAAATTACGTTGCGGCGATGAATCACGGCCTCACACGTTTGCGCGGTGGATTCCCGCTCTCGCTCCGGTTAATCAGGGAGATACATCAAAAACTGTTGTCCAAGGGGCGCGGCGGTAACAAGGCGCTCGGAGAATTCCGCACGACGCAAAACTGGATCGGCGGTTCGCGACCGGGTAACGCGTCATTTGTCCCGCCGCCGCCGCACAAGGTTATGGAGTGCATGGGCGCACTTGAAAAATTTCTGCACGACGATCCCGTGAAAGTGCCGCTACTGGTGAAAGCCGCATTGGCACACGTCCAGTTCGAGACAATCCACCCTTTTCTCGACGGCAATGGCCGCGTCGGCCGGCTGCTGATCACACTGCTGTTGTGTGTCGAGGGCGCGCTCGCTCAACCGATGCTTTATCTAAGCCTGTATTTCAAGAAGCATCGCGATGCTTATTACCAGTTATTGCAACGCGTTCGGACGGAGGGGGCATGGGAAGCGTGGCTGCATTTCTTCCTCTCGGGCATTATCGATACCACCGAGCAGGCAACGCGTACGGCACAGCGCATCCTGGAATTATTTCGCGAGGACCGCACAAGAGTGGAAAAGCTGGGACGGTCTGCTGCCTCGGCGTTGAGATTGCACGATGCATTCAAGGAGCACGTCGTCTATTCAATACCGCGTGCCGCCAAGCGGCTTCGGTTGTCACAACCGACGGTGACGGCAGCGATGAAACATCTCGTTAAGCTCGGTGTCGTGCGCGAAATGACCGGCCGCAGACGCAGCAAGGTGTACGCGTATCATGCATATCTGAAATTACTGGGCGAGGGCGCGGAGCCGATCAAGTGAGTGAGTTCATGAAAGACGAGAGGCGAGAGGCGAGAGGCGGAACGGCGATCGGCGATACGGGCGTGCGGTTTTTGCCCCTCTCGCCTCTCGCCTCTCAAACTTATGATTGAAACTGACCGCCTGATAGCCGCCGCGCCCGCGTCCCCGCAGGAGGAGGCGTTCGAGCGCGCGTTGCGTCCGAAGCAGCTCGACGAATACATCGGCCAGGAAAAAATCCGCGGCCAGCTCGAAATCTTCATCGAGGCCGCGCGTCAGCGCAAGGAATCGCTCGATCACGTGCTGCTGTTCGGCCCGCCGGGCCTCGGCAAAACGACGCTGGCGCACATCATCGCGCGCGAGATGGGCGTGAATCTGCGCCACACCTCCGGCCCCGTGCTGGAGCGCGCGGGCGATCTCGCGGCCATGCTTACCAATCTCGAGCCGAACGACGTGCTGTTCATAGACGAGATCCACCGCCTGTCGCCGGTGGTCGAAGAAATACTTTATCCCGCGCTCGAAGACTTCCAGATCGACATCATGATCGGCGAAGGCCCGGCGGCGCGCTCGGTCAAGCTCGACCTGCCGCCGTTTACGCTGATCGGCGCGACCACGCGCGCGGGCATGCTGACGAACCCGCTGCGCGACCGTTTCGGCATCGTGGCGCGGCTGGAGTTTTATTCGGTCGCGGAACTCACGCGCATCGTGGCGCGCTCGGCCAAATTGCTGGAGATCGAAGTCAACGCCGACGGCGCGCGCGAAATTGCGAGCCGCTCGCGCGCGACGCCGCGCATTTCGAACCGGCTCTTGCGGCGCGTGCGCGATTACGCCCAGGTCAAGGCGCAGGGCAAGGTCACTCAGGAAGTCGCGGATGCGGCGCTGAAGATGCTCGACGTCGATCCGCTGGGGCTCGATGTCATGGACCGCAAACTGCTGCTCGCAGTGATCGAAAAATTCGCCGGCGGACCGGTCGGCGTCGACAATCTCGCGGCGGCGATCAGCGAAGAGCGCGACACGATTGAAGACGTGCTCGAGCCCTATCTGATCCAGCAGGGTTATCTGCAGCGCACGCCGCGCGGCCGCATGGCAACGGTCTCCGCCTACCGCCATTTCGGGCTTGCGCA
>JAIOOZ010000564.1 GCA_021414185.1 Betaproteobacteria bacterium | reverse complement strand
ACACCATACGGGATTATTTCCGGCGCCAGAAAGTGCGCTCCCTGTGGACAACCCAGGTGTCGTCGCTGGGCGGGCCTGACGGCGACGACGACTACGATCCGCTGGAAACTTTGGAGGTGCAATCGAACTCCAATCCCCAGGGCGCGCCTTCGGATCAGTTGCAGCAGGCCCAAACGCTTGAAATCATTGAAAAAGCGCTTCACAAACTGCCGCAGCGTCAACGCCAGGCGTTCCTGCTGCGTTATTGGGAGGAAATGGATGTCGCAGAAGCGGCGGCAGTCATGGGTTGCTCGGAAGGGAGCGTGAAAACTCACTGCTCACGGGCCACGCATGCATTGGCGGAGCTGCTGAAAGATAAGGGACTTTCGCTATGAATGAACAGGAACTGGCAGGCAAAATCATCCAGCGCCTCAATCAGGGGCTGGGCAATATCAAGCAGGGCACGGCGTATCAGCTGCAATCGGCGCGCCAGGCTGCGCTTGACCGCTACCGCGAAGCGCCGCAGCCAGTGTTCGGCCTGGCGTGGGCAGGCGACGTCGCGTTCCGTGTCAGCCATAACCGCCATTTCAACGCGCGCAATCTGATGGCGCTCGGCGTGCTGGTATTGAGCCTGATCGGCGTCACTTACTGGCAGGTGGTGATACAAGGCAATGACATCGCCGAAATCGACGTCAGCCTGCTGACCGACGATCTGCCCATCAACGCTTATCTGGATAACAACTTCGAAGCATGGTTAAAGCGCTCGTCGCAATAGTCCTGGGCCTGAGTCTTGCCGCCCCGGTCATTGCCGCCGCGCCCCTCCAGCCCAAAGCAGCCGTTCAGCCCCAGCCTGCCAAGCCCGAGTGGTCGGAGCTGACCCCGGCGCAGCAGACCGTGCTGTTGCCGCTCAAGGACGACTGGAAAGAACTCGACACCCTGCGCCGCGCCAAATGGGTCAAGGTCGCGAAAGCCTATCCGAAAATGAAACCGGAGCAGCAGCAGCGGCTGCAGGCGCAAATGAAGGACTGGGCCAAGCTCACGCCGGAACAGCGCCGCGTCGCGCGCGAAAATTACAAGACCATCAAGAAATTACCGCCCGAAAAACGCCAGCAAGTCAAAGCGCAATGGCAGGAATACCAGCAATCACTGGCCCCCAAGGCCGAGCCCGCGACCGACAACGCGGCGGCGACCACCTCACAGTAGCTGCAAACTCTCCCGCTTGAACGACGACTGCTACCGGGCGCCCTCGCCCGCCCGCTCTTCCAGGCGTATCTGCTCGCCGTTACCGCGGCGTACTTTATCTATTGCTGGACGCACAGCGGACAAACCCTGCCGATGAAAACGTGGCACATCCGCCTGGTGATGAACGACGGCGCAGCAATTCCAGTCAAAAAAGCGGCGCAGCGCTACCTGTTCGCGCTCGCGGGAACCGCCTTGTGCGGCGTCGGCTTTTGGTGGGCGCTCGGCGACTGCGACCGCCAGTTTCTGCACGACCGGCTGGCGGGCACGCGGCTAATTAAAGACGAAGGCGGAAGGATGAAGGCGGAAGGATGAGTGACTGCCTAAGGGTGCTCAGGTTTCTTATTCATCCTTCATCCCTCATCCTTCCGCCTTACCTTCTCTCCCCCCACCACATCATCACCATAGCCAGGCTGAGAAACATCAGCGTCGGCAGGATCGCGCTCCAGAACGGCGGCCAGTCGCGCAGCAACCCGAGGTAAGTAAACAAACGCCCGAGCATCCAGAAACCGATGCCGAGCATGATGCCCGCGAACACCTTGCCGCCAACCCCGCCGGCGCGCTGCTGGTAATAAGCGAACGGCAGAGCCAACACCATCATCACCAGCACCGCGAACGGATAGATCAGCTTGTTCCAGAACGCGATCTCGTGGCGCGATGTCTGCTGGTTGTTCTCGCGCAAATGCTGCACGAACGAGTACAACGCCCACGCCGACATCTGCTCCGGCACCAGCATGAGCACGCTCAACAAGCCCGGCTCCAGTACCGAATGCCAGTCGGCTTCGACGATGCGGTCCACCGTCATATTGTCGTTCTCGAAATTGGTCTGCACCACTTCGTGCAGACGCCAGGTATTGCCTTGCCGGTATTCGGCGCGCTGCGCGAGACTGATCCGGCGCAACCGGTGGTCGGGGTCGAATTCGTAAATCTTCACGCCCTGCAAAACCGAATCGGGCAGCACCTGGGCGACGTTGACGAAACTGCGGTCGTCCTTGACCCACAGGCCGGAGCGGAATTCCTGCGCGATCACTCCGGTAATTGCCTTGGCGCGCAACTGCTGGGCGAATTGCTCGGCGGGCGGCGCGATGAACTCGCCGATGACAAAAGTGAGCACGGAAAACAAGAGCCCGACCTCGACCAGCGTCAGCGCCATGCGCGGTATCGAGACGCCGGAAACCCGCATCACCGTATATTCGGAATTGGCGACGAGCTGGGCCAGCGCGAACAGCGTGCCGATCAGCGCCGCAATCGGGAACAGTTCGTAAATGTGGCCCGGCACGCTCAGCAACACGTACGCAAAGATGTGCGGCAGCCGGTAACTGCCTTTGCCGATTTCGCCCAACTCGTGAATCAGGTCGAACAGCGCCAACAGCATCAGCAGCGCCGCGAACACCAGCAGAGTGGACGTGGTGATCTCGGCCGACAGGTAGCGCCGGATGACTTTCATTTGAGGAAACGAAACACCGAGAACAGTGTCAGGCGCCGGAAAAAGAGCAGCAGCAGGAGAACGATCATGATCGCGTGCACGCCCAGCACGCCGACGGGAAGGCTCACGCGCTGCTGCGCGATCCACGCCTGGGCGATGCTGATGACGTTGTTGTAAATCATGTAGACCAGGATCGCCATCACGAGATTGAGCGACCGCCCCGCTCGCGGATTGACAAAAGACAGCGGAATTGCCAGCAGCGCCAGTATCAGCGCCGACAGCGGCAGCCCGATGCGCCAGGCGAACTCGCCCTGATTGAGCGGATTCGGGTCGCGCAGCAGCGCCAGCGTCGGCAGCGACTTGGCGGACGGCGTCGATGCCTTGGCTTCGCGCGCTTCGATGCGCATCGCGTAGCGCTCGAATTCGCTGACCTTGTAATCGGTGGTGCCCGGAGTGCCTTCGTAGCGCCGCCCGTTCAACAGCACGAGGAAGCGGTCGCCGTTCTCGACGGTCTGCATGAAGCCGCGCTTGGCGACCATCACGCCGGTTTTATGGTGCTGCGTGGAACTCACGAACACGTTGGCGACCATGTTCTCGCCTTCGTTGACGTTCTCGACGAAAAACACGCGCTCATTCTGTTTCGACTCGCGAAATACGCCGGGCGTCACCTGCGTCACGTCGTCGCGGTTGTCCATGTAGTTCCTGAACTCTTCGCTCTTGGTGATCGCCCACGGCGACAGCAGCAGGCTCAAGAGCGCGACCAGGATCACGATGGGCACCGCGAACGACAGCACCGGACGCACCCAGCGCGTGAGGCTCATCCCCGCGCTGAACCAGACGATCATCTCGGAATCGCGGTAACTGCGCGTCAGCGTCATCAGCACCGCGATGAACAGCGTCAGCGACAGCAATACCGGCAGGTAGTTGAAGGAGGTGAGCGCCAGCAGCGCGAAAACACCGGTAAACGTGATCGAGCCGCCGGCAGCGAGTCCGAGGAAACGCACCAGCTGCGTCGTCACCGTAATGCCGAGCAGTACCACGAACGTCGCGATCGCGGTACCGGCGCATTCCCGCACCAGCGAATTATGAAATATTTTCACGCGGACGCGCTTTGATTTTTGCCCGGATAGCGAAGATAATCAGTGATATCCCGTAACGACTAATCCTCAGGAGAACGGCGTGGAATTTAGCATAAAAAGCGGTGGCCCGGAGCGCATCCGCAGCGGTTGCATCATCATCGGGGTATTCGAACCGCGCAAGCTGTCGGCGGCTGGCGCCTCTCTCGATCGCGCATCGCGCGGACATCTGACCGCGGCGTTGAAACGCGGCGACATGGAAGGCAAGGCCGGCACCACGCTGATGCTGCATCAGGTGCCGCGCGTCTCCGCTGCCCGCGTGCTGCTCGTCGGCCTCGGTCGCGAGCGCGAATTCGACGACGGCAAATATCGCAGCGCCGTCACCAAGGCCATCGCCGCGCTGAAACAAACCGGCGTCACCGACGCGGTGCTGTGCCTGTCGGCCGGCGTCAAGCAGCGCGACGTCGCCTGGCGCGCTGCCCAGGCGGCCATCGCTGCCAGCGACGCGTTTTATCGCTTCGATCGCATGAAAAGCAAACGCGAGCAGGCGCGCGGCGTGCGTCACCTGACGTTGCTGGTCGGCGAGCGCAACGAACTCAAGGCGGGCCAAACCGGACTCAAGCAAGGCGCCGCGATCGCGCACGGCATGAGTCTCGCCAAAGACCTCGGCAACCTGCCCGGCAACGTGTGCACGCCGGCATATCTCGCGGACGCCGCCCGCACGCTTGCCAAACAATACAAGCTGGGCGTGCAGGTACTCGAGCGCAAAGACATGGAAAAGCTCGGCATGGGTTCGCTGCTGTCGGTGGCGCGCGGCAGCGACGAACCGCCGAAGCTCATCGTGCTCAAGTACGAGGGCGGGCCGCGCGGCCTGAAACCTTACGCTCTGGTCGGCAAAGGCGTCACTTTCGACACTGGCGGCATCTCGCTGAAGCCGGCGCCCGAAATGGACGAAATGAAATTCGACATGTGCGGCGCGGCGAGCGTGCTCGGCACGCTGCGCGCGGTTGCCGAACTGAAGCTTCCGATCAACGTCATCGGCATCGTTCCCGCTACCGAAAACATGCCGGGCGGCAGCGCCACCAAGCCCGGCGACATCGTCACCAGCATGTCGGGCCTGACGGTGGAAATCCTCAATACCGACGCCGAAGGCCGCCTCATCCTGTGCGATGCGCTGACTTACGCGGAGCGCTTCGAGCCGCAGGCCGTCGTCGACATCGCCACCCTCACCGGCGCCTGCGTGATTGCGCTCGGCCACGTCGCCAGCGGCCTCTTTGCCAACGACGACGGGCTTGCGCAGGAACTGCTTGCCGCCGGCCAGACCACGCACGACCGCGCTTGGCATTTGCCGCTGTGGGACGATTACCAGGAACAGTTAAAGAGCAACTTCGCCGATTTCGCCAACATCGGCGGGCGGCCTGCCGGCAGCGTCACGGCAGCCTGTTTTCTGGCGCGCTTCACCAAGAAATTCAAATGGGCGCACCTGGACATCGCCGGTGTCGCGTGGAAATCCGGCGCCGCCAAGGGCGCGACTGGACGGCCCGTGCCGCTGCTCACGCAGTACTTGATCGATCAGGCGGCAAAATCCTGAAGCGCAAAGGCGCAGCCTCCCGGAGTTGCATTTGACCCAGATCGACTTTTATTTTCACGTCGAGAACAAGCTGCAGACTGCGTGCGCGTTGAGCGCCAAGGCCTGCGCGCGCGGCATGCGGGTACTCGCCTTCTGCGCGGACGCCGACGCGAGCCAGAGATTCAGCCGCGTGCTGTGGACCGCGCAGGCGGTGAGCTTCATTCCGCACTGCACGCCTGGCGATCCGCTCGCGGCGGTCACGCCGGTCATCGTCGATCACGACGGGGCCGATCCGCTGCACGACGAGGTGCTGATCAATCTGCGCGCCGAATGGCCGCCTTTCTTCAGCCGCTTTCAGCGCCTGATCGAAATCGTCAGCCTCGACGAGGAAGACCGCAGCCAGGCGCGCGCGCGTTTCAAGTTCTACCGCGACCGCGGCTACGCGATCCAGAGCCACGACCTCTCCAAGAGCCCGCAGTAATGCGTGTGCGGCAATGAGCAATCAGGGCGACAACGACGGGCGCGCGGCAGATGACGTGCTGGGCCGCGCCGATGCGCTGCTCAACCGGCACCGCACAGCCGTAGCGCCGGCGGCCGACCCGCGCGACGTTCCGACGCTGACCGAGGCCGTCGCCGGCGATCTCGATACCGCAGCGATTCCGACTTTGACCGACATCGTTGCGCCACTGCTGCAGACGCCCTCGCCAGCTGGCGTAGAAGCTCCTGTCCCGGCGCCGGAATTGGCGAACGCAACTCCCGCGCAGGCAGTTGACATCGTTGCACCCGTGCAGACGCAAAACCTCGAGGACGACGTTTATCAGAAGCTCAAGCAGGGGCTCGACACGCAAATCGCCGCGGTGCTGCAAAACCGTTTCATGCCGGACGTCGCCGGCGCGCTCGATCAGGCCCTGCACAAGATCAGCGACGACCTCAAAACCAACATCAACGCCATGGTGCGCGCCTCGATCGAGGAAACTTTGCAAAAGCAGTTGCAGCAGCTGCAGCTCGCCGATCGCCCGCCGTCCGCACCCGCGGCGCCGACCGCACCTGTCATCCCCGCGGACGCGCCGCAGGCGTCCGGTATAATGCGCGACTTTTCCGCGCCCCCCGCCGCAACCATGGAACTGGCCAAGAGCTTTGAGCCCCGCGCGATAGAAAACCGCTGGTATGCCGAATGGGAAAGCCGCGGCTACTTCGCGCAATCCGGTGATACCGCGCAGCCGGCGTACTGCATACAACTGCCGCCGCCGAACGTCACCGGTACGCTGCACATGGGGCACGCGTTCCAGCAGACGCTGATGGACGCGCTGGTGCGCTATCACCGCATGCGCGGTTACAACACCAACTGGGTGGTCGGCACCGACCACGCCGGCATCGCGACGCAGATCGTGGTCGAGCGTCAGCTCGAAGCGCAGGGCAAAACACGCCATGACCTGGGACGCGACGCCTTCATCAAGCGCGTGTGGGAATGGAAACAGGAATCGGGCTCGACCATCACGCGCCAGATGCGGCGGCTCGGCACCTCCGCCAACTGGAGCTACGCCGACACCGAAGGGCAAAAGAGCGGCTACTTCACGATGGACGAGCGCATGTCGCGCGCCGTTATCGAGGTATTCGTGCGGTTGCACGAAGAAGGCCTGATCTATCGCGGCAAGCGGCTGGTCAACTGGGATCCGGTGCTCGGTACCGCGGTTTCCGATCTCGAAGTCGACAGCGAGGAGGAAGACGGCAAGATCTGGGAAATCAGTTATCCCCTCGCCGATGGTTCGGGCGCGCTGGTCGTCGCCACCACGCGGCCCGAGACCATGCTCGGCGACGTCGCGGTGGCCGTCCATCCTGAGGACACGCGCTACCAGCATCTGATCGGCAGGCAGATCCAGTTGCCGCTGACCGGCCGCACCATACCGGTCATCGCCGACACTTACGTCGATCGCGAGTTCGGCACCGGCTGCGTCAAGATCACGCCGGCGCACGACTTCAACGACTATCAAATCGGCCAACGCCACCAGCTCGAACCGATCAATATCCTGACGCTGGCCGCCACCATCAACGACAACGCGCCAGCGCCATATCGCGGCCTCGATCGCTTCGAAGCGCG
>JAIOOZ010000652.1 GCA_021414185.1 Betaproteobacteria bacterium | reverse complement strand
TTTCGCGCCACGCGCGCGCATGGCTGTAAACGCTTCGTGGCCCGGCGTATCGAGAAAAGTGATCATGCCGCGCGGCGTTTCAACGTGGTAAGCGCCGATATGCTGGGTAATGCCACCGGCCTCGCCACTGGCTACGCGCGTGCGACGAATATGATCCAGCAGCGAAGTTTTACCATGATCGACGTGCCCCATTACCGTAACAACCGGTGCGCGGGGTTCCAGTTTTAACTCCTCGTGCGGAACAGCATCGACGAGGAATGCATCCGGATCGTCGAGCTTGGCGCGTACAGGCTTGTGCCCCATCTCTTCGACGACGATCATTGCACTGTCCTGGTCGATCACCTGGTTGATGGTCGCCATCGTGCCGAGCTTCATCATCGTTTTTATGACTTCGGCGGCCTTTACCGACATTTTCTGTGCCAGCGCTGCGACCGTAATGGTCTCAGGCACGCTGATTTCGCGCACTATCGGTTCGGTAGGCGCTGCAAACCCATGGTCGCCTGCCGCTTCGTCGCCTTCATGCTTGGCATGCCGGTCCTTGCGCGTGCGCCAGCCCATGCCGCCGCCCATGTCGCCACGTGTCTTGATCGAACGACGCTTGACGCTCTCGTCCCGCCACACCACTTCCTTGACAGGCTTTTTGGCTTTCTTGTCGGCTTTTGGTTTCTCGCCGGGCTTGGGTTGCGGCTTGTGCAGCGTGCCCTCGGCAAGCGGTGCGGTGGCCACCGGCGCCGGTGCAACAACGGGCGCAGCAGCAGCTGGCGCAACTACAGCTGGCGCGGCCTCAGCGGGCTCTGCTTCTGCTTTCTTGCGGCGCGCACGCGACTGCTTCTCCTGCACTTCCTCGCTCTGCAGCGCGATCAATTCCGCTTGCTTCTTGGCTTCCGCTTCGCGCTTCGCCATTTGTTCGGCATCGACGATTGGCACGGGGGCCGTCGGCGCTGCGGGGGCGGCAACGGCTGGCTCCACCTCGGCAACCACGTCGCGCTTGACCAGTACGCGTTTCTTGCGCACCTCGACTTGAATCGTGCGCGCTTTGCCGGTGCTGTCGGACTTCTTGATCTCGGTGGTCTGCTTGCGCGTCAGTGTGATCTTGTTCTTGGCTTCGCGTGCGCCATGCGACTGGCGCAAATAGTCGAGCAGCTGCGTCTTGTCTTTTTCGGTCAGGACCGTGTCGTCAGCGAGTTTTTTCTTGACGCCGGCAGTCTGCAGCTGCTCGATCAGCAATTCGATCGGCAGACCGAGTTCCTTCGCGAACTGTGTGACGTTGATCTGTGCCATGGTGGACTCCGGGTGTAATTATGCGAACCATGGCGCGCGAGCGGTCATGATGAGTTGCTTGGCGCGCTCGGCGTCAATCCCGGTCATTTCGACCAGGTCGTCCGTTGCAAGATCAGCAAGATTTTCTTTCGTGATGACGCCCTTCTCGGCAAGCAGGCGTGCAACCTGGTTGTCCATGCCTTCGAGCGTCAGCAAATCCTCGACGTCATGCTCGAGTTTTTCTTCGGTCACGATGGCCTGGGTCAACAGCGCATTGCGCGCACGGCTGCGCAGCTCGTTGACGGTGTCTTCATCGAACGATTCGATTTCGAGCATCTCCGCCACCGGCACGTAGGCGACTTCTTCCAGCGTGCCGAAGCCTTCCTGCACGAGGATGTCTGCGACTTCCTGGTCGACGTCGAGTTTTTCCATGAACAGGTTACGAATGGTCGCCGACTCTTCCTCGCTTTTCTTCTGCGATTCTTCGAGCGTCATCAGGTTCAACTCCCAGCCCGTCAGTTCGCTCGCCAGGCGCACGTTCTGCCCGGTGCGCCCGATGGCCTGCGCGAGGTTTTCCTCGTCGACGACGATGTCCATGCTGTGTTTTTCTTCGTCGACCGTAATCTTGCTGACTTCGGCCGGCGCCAGCGCATTGATCACAAACTGCGCGGGATCTTCGGACCACAGGATGATATCGATGCGTTCACCCCCCAGTTCCGATGTCACCGCCTGCACGCGCGAACCGCGCATGCCAACGCAAGTGCCGATCGGGTCGATGCGCGGATCGTTGGACTTCACGGCAATCTTGGCCCGCGAGCCGGGATCGCGTGCCGCCGATTTGATTTCCAGCAGGCCGTCTTCGAGTTCCGGCACTTCGAGTTCAAACAGCTTGATCAGGAATTCCGGCGTGATGCGCGACAATACGATTTGCGGCCCGCGGCTGACGCGATCGACTTTCCACAGGTACGCGCGCACGCGGTCCCCGGGACGCAGATTTTCCTTCGCGATCATCTGGTCGCGCGGCAGCAATGCTTCGACCCGCCCTGACTCGATGATTGCGCTTCCACGTTCCATGCGTTTGATGACGCCGGTTACCAGGTGCTCTTCGCGCGCAAGGAAATCGCTCAGAATCTGCTCGCGCTCTGCGTCGCGTATTTTCTGCAGGATGACCTGCTTTGCGGCCTGCGCGCCGATGCGGCCGAATTCGACTGCCGGCAAAGACTCTTCGACAAACTGTTCGAGCTGGATTTCAGGATTCCGTGCCTGCCCCTGTTCAAGCGTCAATTGCCGTTCCGGTGCTTCGACCAGTTCGTCGGCAACCACCTGCCAGCGGCGAAACGACTTGAATTCCCCGGTCGCCGGATCGACTTCAACGCGCACGTCGATGTCTTCCGGAAAGCGCTTCTTGGTAGCCGACGCGAGCGCCAGTTCCAGCGCACCGATAACGATGTTCTTGTCGACGTTTTTTTCACGCGCCAGAGCATCAACCAGCAACAACAATTCGCGACTCATGTTCGCCTCCTAAATGTTCGGAACCAGACGTGCTTTTTCAATATTGCTCAGTTCCAGCGCGAGCAATTTCCCGTCTACTTCCAATTCCAGTTTCCCGTCGCTCACGGCACGCAGCGTGCCGACAAAATTGCGTTGCCCATTCAATGCCAGACGCAGTTTCAGGCGCGCCTTCTCGCCTGCAAAACGCACATAGTCGGCGTCCTTGCGCAGCACCCGGTCAAGACCAGGTGACGAAACCTCGAGCCGGTCATACGCCACGCCCTCGACTTCGAATACGCGCGACAAATGCTGGCTTACAAGGGCGCAATCGTCGATTTCGACGCCGCCCGGCTTGTCTACGAATACCCGGAGCATGCTGCCTTTGCCCGAGCGTTCCCACGCCACCAGCTCATAGCCGAGGCCGCTCACCGTGGTATCCAGTAACTGTCCGAAATCCATGTAATTTCTTCACTACAAATAAAAAATGGGCGCAATGCCCACTCCAAAACCCGTGCCAAAAAGGGCTTTGATTTTAGCAAACTATCGCTGAATTTGAAAGTGCTTGCGGAGCGCGCGGCGCCGCCTCGGGAGGATAACGGTGCTGAAGAACTCCCGCTGCGCGCGCAGTATTACGGAACGCGTTACAGAGATGCGCCATGCCACCCGCACGATCAAGCCAGCTGCTAGATTGCCTGCGACCCTCGCTATAAAAGCCGGGCACCGCGCCTGGAAACCTAAAACCCATTTGTTCTGACGCAAAAAACTGTGGCCCAAAACAAAAAAGCCCTCGTGAAGAGGGCTTTTTTTGCAGATAAGGAGCCTAGCAGTGTCCTACTTTCGCACGGGTAATCCGCACTATCATCGGCGCTGAGTCGTTTCACGGCCCTGTTCGGAATGGGAAGGGGTGGGTCCAACTCGCTATGGCTGCTAAGCAATAGGGTTGCCGGCATTCAACTTGCGCTGGATGCCGACCAATATGGAAGAAGTAAAGAATTGAATTCGATTGTTGGCGCTTATGCCCAATAACCCTTCAAGGTTATAGGATCAAGCCGCACGGGCAATTAGTACTGGTTAGCTAAGGCCATTACTGACCGTACACACCCAGCCTATCAACGTCCTGGTCTCGGACGACCCTTCAGGGGGATCAAGTCCCCGGGAAATCTAATCTTAAGGCGAGTTTCCCGCTTAGATGCTTTCAGCGGTTATCTCTTCCGCACATAGCTACCCGGCAATACGACTGGCGTCATAACCGGTACACCAGAGGTGCGTCCACTCCGGTCCTCTCGTACTAGGAGCAGCCCCCTTCAAATTTCCAACGCCCACGGCAGATAGGGACCAAACTGTCTCACGACGTTTTAAACCCAGCTCACGTACCACTTTA
>JAIOOZ010000065.1 GCA_021414185.1 Betaproteobacteria bacterium | reverse complement strand
ATCGTCACCGCCGAGCCGGCGACGATGGCGCCGAACGTCAGTATCGAGCCCAGCGCCAGCGTGGAAAAGCCGCTGATGCCCTGGCCTACGGTGCAGCCGAGCGCGGTGATGCCGCCGAAACCCATCAGGATGCCGCCGATGATGTGGTTGGAAAGGTCGTCGATGGTGGTAAAGCCTTCCCAGCGGAATGTCTTGCTTGCCATCGCATAGACGAACGAGCCCAGCACGACGCCCAGCGCCGCCATGATGCCGAACGTGATGGTGAGCGACTTGTCGGTCCACAACATGAGAAGTTCGAGCGTATAAGCGAGCGGCGCCACGAAGGAAAACGACTCAGCGGCGCGCGTGTTGGTGCCGAAGAAGGTCATCTCCAGCGTGTCGGGGTTTTCCTGGTAACCGAGATGCCCGGTCACGTACCAGCCGGCCACAACGATCAACCCCACCACCACGCCGCCCACCAGATAATCGAAATTGGCCCGGAACTCGCGGTCTTTCAATACGAAGACGAGCAACCCCGCCGCGACGATCGCCGCCACCGCGGCGCGCAATGTCGCCAAGGCCACGCCGGTGCCGGCCAGCAGCGAAGGCAGATCCTGTCCTTTGAGGCCGTAAGCTTCGAAATTGATCGCGACGGGCTGCAGGACCGACACGCGGAACTGGCCGAACAACCCGCGCAGGGTCATGTACGCGGAAATGCCGAGAAACACGTAGACCACCAGCGATTTCAGATTGCCACCACCGATGCGGATCAGCGTTTTGCTGCCGCAACCCGAACCCAGCGTCATGCCGACGCCGAACAAAAACCCGCCGACAATGAACGACAGCCAGGTGAAATTCGGCGCGGTGTAAATCGATTTCGACAAATCGACGAGGCCCGCATGCCACAGCGTATACGAACCGATGATGGCGACCGCGATGGCGAGCAGCCACATGCGCATGCGGCTCCAGTCGCCCATGTTGACAATGTCGGACACCGCGCCCATGGTGCAGAAATTGACCTTGTTGCCGACCGCGCCGAACACGAGGCCGAGCGCGAAACCGCACCATGCAACGGTGGCGCCCAGATTAGCGGTGGCTTCCATGAATTCTCCGGCGGGTAAGTCCGCACATTCTAATGCGGACTCTCTCCAGCGACCAGTAAGCATTACCTGGAATCGATCCAAAAAATCGCAAAACCTTAGCCACAGAGGACACAGAGTTCACAGAGGAAAAACAAACCGGTGCCAAAGGGTTGATTCCTGAATTCGCATTTCTCTGTGTTCTCTGTGCCCTCTGTGGCTTGCCGTTGCTTTGGCTCTAGCTCTTGTATCGCGTCGGATCGGCAACACCCGCCGACTCGAAACCGGCTTTGCGCAGGCGGCAGGAATCGCAGACGCCGCAGGCGCGGCCGTCGGCGTCCGCCTGGTAGCACGAAACCGTCAGCGCGTAATCGACCTTGAGCGCCATGCCGCGGCGAATGATGTCGGCCTTGGTGTCGCTGATGATGGGCGTGTGCAGCGTGAGCCGGTTGCCTTCCACTGCGGCCTTGGTCGCGAGATTGGCCATGGTCTCGAACGCACGCATGAAGTCCGGACGGCAATCCGGGTAGCCGGAATAGTCGACCGCGTTGGCGCCGAAAAATATGTCGCGCGCGCCCAGCACTTCGGCAAAAGCGAGCGCCAGCGACAACATGATGGTATTGCGCGCGGGGACGTAGGTTATCGGGATGCCATCCGTGATGCCTTGCGTGGGCACCGCGATGCTCGAGTCGGTGAGCGCGGAGCCGCCGAACGCCGTGAGATCGAGCTTGGTGACGCGGTGCTCGCGCGCACCGAGCGCTTGCGCGACGCGCACCGCGGCATACAGTTCGGCGCGATGGCGCTGGCCGTAATCGACCGACAGGCAATGACAGTCGTAGCCGGCGTCGCGCGCCATCGCCAGCACCGTCGCCGAATCGAGCCCGCCTGACAGCAACACCACTGCTCTCGCCATGATCGTCCGCCTAAACCCGGTTGGCTTTCAGCGCGGCGAGCGGATAGCGCGTGCCGCGCCACGTGATGCCGCCGTCACGCAAGGTAATAAAAGTCGCGCGCCACAGGATGCCGACGAATATCGCGGCCATCAGCGGGAAGCCCACCGCATACCAGCGCGGCGCGCCGACCATCCGCGCGGTCGCCACATAAGTCGCCAGCGATACGATACACACCGCGGCATTGAGCGCCAGGGTCGCGCCGTCGGTCACCGCCAGCGCAGCGAACGGCCACACGAAAAATACCAATTGCGCGAATGTCCCGGCGAGCATGGCAGCGACGCTGTAATCGACGCCCGCGAGCGAATTCTTTTCGAGGCCGCAGGCGAGCGCGCCGAGCGTGGGATACCACTCAACGCTCATCAACCCGCGCCCCAACAGCATCTCCTGCGAGTAGCCGGCGTCCTTGATGATTTTGCCGAGCTTGATGTCGTCGTCAGGCCGCATCGCGATGCGGTTGTGTCCGCCGACCGCGCGATAAACGTCGGCACGCACCAGGTTGAACGCGCCGATGCCGATGAAGCAGCGGCTGTTCGGGTCCACCGCTTTCCACGGCCGCGCATACAGCGTGAAAAACATGGTGAACACGCCCATGAACATGCCGAGCGCGTGGCTGCGCACCACGACTTCAGGGGTGATCGTCACGTGGTCGCGGCGCGCCGCCATCGCGTGGCTTACCGCGCGGCTGATGACATCGGAGTGCATCACGACGTCGGCATCGGCGAACACAAGTATCGTGCCGCTGGCCGCGCGCGCGCCGCATTCAAGCGCGTGGTTCTTGCCGAGCCACCCTGCCGGCAGTTCGTTGATGCGCACCACCCGCAGGCGCCCGCCACCCGCCACCTTGCGCGCGAGGATCTGCGGCGTTGCGTCGCTTGAGCGGTCGTCGACGACGATCACCTCGTAATCCGGGTAGTCCTGCGCAAGCAGCGAGTCGAGCGCGGCCTCGATGCCGCCTGCCTCGTCGCGCGCCGCGATGACGACCGACACGCGCGGCGGCGGCGCCGGCAGTGCGACTGCCGCGTCGCGCAGCAAGCCGATCGAAAGCAGGCCGCGCGCGAGCACGATCATGGCGATGGCCGCAACGGCGAATGTAATAAGCGCGAGCCAGAACAACATGCTAATCGCGGGCGCCGGCGCTGGCGGCAGGGAGTCCCGGTGAAACGCAGAATGAACCTAAGACATGAGGCGTCAAACGATCCGCTGCTGCGGTATTAGCGGGTTGCTCCTCACGCCTCACTCCTCACCCCTCACCGGCGCCAGCCTACGGCTTGCCAGAGGGCGCGGCGGCACCCGACGGCGCCTGGCCCTGGGCGTTCAACCCGGAGATGCGGCGCTTGGCCTTTTCCGCGGCCTCGCTGATCGGAAATCTGGTGATGAGTTCTTCGAGGGTTTTTTTGCCGGTGACTGATTCGCCCATCTCGATCTGCGAACTGGCGATATTCAGCATCGAGTCGGGCACCGTCGGGCTGTCGGGATAAGTCTTGAGCAAAGTCTGCTGGCTGCCGATCGCAAGTTTGAAATCGCGCAGGTTGAAGTAGGAGTCGCCTATCCAGTACTGCGCGCGCGGCGCCAGGTTGCTTTTCGGATACTGCTTGATGAAATTCTGGAAAGCGACAATCGCGCCCTGGTAATTGCCCATGCGGCGCTGGCTTTGCGCGGCCTCGTAGGCGCGCGTCTCGGCGCCGCTGTCGGCATTTACGGCAACCACGGTGGCGGGCGCTGCGCCTGCTGCCGGCACGGCAGCAGGCTGCGTACCAGCGGCGGGTGCAGCGGGCGCTTCAGGGGCCGGCGGCGGGCCACCCTGCTGCTCGAAACGGCGCACGCGCGTATCGAGATCGAGATACATGTCACGCTGACGCTTGCTGGTGTTCTCGACACTGTTGTTGAGCACTTCGATCTGCCCGCGCAGCTTGGTCATTTCAAGCTTCAACGCTTCGATCTGCGTAAAAAGATCGAGCAGCGCCTGGCTCTTCAAAGCCTCCTCGACCTTGTTGATGCGCGCGTCGACCGCCTGCTGCTGGGCGGCCAGGTCCTTCTTGACCTCGTCTATGCGCTGGCGCTCGGCCGCCACCTGCTTGCGCGCCTCATCGTCGTCGAAGAGCCCGGCCTGCGCGGGTGCTGCGAGCGCGGCAAAAAGCAAAACCGCGCCGCACTGTGCGAGCGCGGCGCGGTTTAATGGGTACCCAGACACGGATTTCACCATTCAGGCGTTACTTGTCGCCTGCGTAGCGGATGTCGCTGCGGCGGTTCTCGGAAAATGCCGCCTCGTCGTGGCCCGGGTTGCGCGGTTTTTCCTCGCCAAGGCTCACGCTCTCGATCTGGTCTTCCTTGACGCCCAGCAATACCATCATCTGCCTGACGCTGTCGGCGCGGCGCTGGCCGAGCGCGATATTGTATTCGCGGCTGCCGCGCTCGTCGGTATTGCCTTCGATGGTGATTTTCTGCGCGCGGTTGGCGACCAGGTACTGGGCATGCATGGTCACTACCGGTTTGTATTCATCTTTGACGATGACACTGTCGTAGTCATAGAACACGCTGCGTTTTTTATACAGATCGCTGTCCGGGTTGAGCGGATTCAGCGGCGAGCCGGTGACCTTGGGCGGGTCAACCTTGGTAACAACCGGCGGCGGATCCACTCTTGTCGGCGGCGCGACAACGACAGGCGGCGTAGGCTTGGGTTCGGTCACCTCAACGGGCTTTTGCACTTCCTGGCTGGCGCAACCCGCCAGTATTGCCAGCACTGCAAGCGCCGAGAATAGTTTTTTCATCTGGTATCACTCCTTGTCATGGGCTTTTAATCAATGGACCCCACGCCGGTTCGCGCACGTCGCCCGCTGCCGCGCTGAAACGCTGGCGCACACGGCCATCGCTCGATACCGCGGCTAATATACCACGCCCCCTGATCTCGGTTGCGTAGAGGATGATCTTGCCGTTGGGCGCGAAGGTCGGCGACTCGTCGATGCCGTTCTCGGTCAGCGACTGCGTCTGCTTGCTCGCGAAATCCTGGGTGGCTACGTTGAATCGTCCGGACGTGCGCTGGATGAACACGAACGACTTGCCGTCGGGCGCGTAGCGCGGCGAAACGTTGTAACTGCCGTCGAACGTGAGCCGCTCGGGCGCACCGCCGCCGACCGGCACGCGGTAGATCTGCGGGCTGCCGCCGCGGTCGGAAGTAAAAATTACATGCTGGCCGTCCGGCGAAAAATTCGGCTCGGTGTCTATCGTACTGGTATTCGTCAGCCGCACGACGCCGCTGCCGTCGGCATTGACGAGGTAAATCTGCGAATTGCCGTCTTTCGACAGCACGACGGCGAGACGCCGGCCGTCGGGCGCCCACGCCGGCGCGCTGTTGCTGCCCTTGAAATTGGCGGCGACCGTGCGCTGCCCGGTCAGCAGCGACTGGATATAGACGATGGGCTTCTTGCGCTCGAACGAAACGTAGGCAAGCCGGTTGCCGTCGGGCGCCCACGCCGGTGAAATGATGGGCTCGTTCGACGCCAGTATGGTTTGCGCGCCGAACCCGTCGGCGTCCGCGACCTGCAGCTCAAAACGCGTGCCGTTCTTGACGATGTAAGTGATGCGCGTGCTGAAAACGCCGACGTCGCCCGTCAGCTTCTCGTAAATGGCGTCGGCGATCTTGTGCGCGGTGTTGCGCAACTGGGGGGCGGTGACCTGGTAGGCGAAACCGGTGATCTGCGACTGTTTCACCACGTCCATCAGGCGAAAGCGCACGTCGAAATAGCCGTTGGGCAGGGGCGACACGCTGCCGATCACCAGCGCGTCGGCGCCGCGCGTCTTCCACGCCGGAAACTGCACTTCGTTGGGCTCCGAAGGCACGGGGTTGACGCCGCCGCTGTCGATGATCTTGAAAAAACCGCTGCGATACAGATCGGCGACGACGATTTCCGTCACCTTTTGCGGGAGCGCTTCCTCGCCTTTCAGCGGCAGGACGGCGATCGGCGACTGGTTGGAGCCGAAACCCGTGATTTCGATCTTCAACTGGGCACAAACGCCGGTGCTGAAGGCCAGCCACAGCAGGAACAGATACCGCAGGTTTTTATTTTTCATTGCGCCGTATTTTACGCAGAAATGTCCGCGATGCGATCACTCTTTGGCATTGAACTTGAGATTGAGTTCCCTGAATTCCTTGAGCAATGCCGGATCGGGCGGCATGGGCAACGGCTGCGCGCGGGTAATCGCGCGTTCGATCGCATTGTCGTAGGCGCTGTTGCCGCTCGCGCGCTTGACTCTCGCGTTGAGAACATTGCCGTCCGGCAGCACCACGATATTGAATTCAGCCTCTTCGCTGCCCTGGATATTGGGGGGTTTGATGAGCGCCCGCAGTATCTTCGCCCGAATGCGTTCCATGTATTCGCTGCGCATCTTGGACTGTGCTGAAGCCGCCTGCGCCGCCACCGCTTTCTGCGCCTCCGCCTGCTCGTTGGCGAGGCGCTGCGCTTCGGCCTGCTGCGCCTTCTGGGCTGCCTGGGTGTCGTCTTCGCGTTTCTTGGCTTCCTTTTGCTTGTCCTCGACGACGCGAGGCGCCGTTTTTTCGACCTTTTGCTTGTCTTTGAACGCAATGTCCGGCTTGGCCACCTCGGGTTTGGCGACCGGCTGGGGCGGGGCAGGATCGACCTTGGGCTGCACTTCGGGCTTGGGCGGTTCCGGCGGCGGCGGGGGTGGCGCTGCCTGCGGCGGGGCCGCCGACGGGGGGCTCCACAGATCGACGATATTGACCTGCGGCTCGACCTTCTTCTGCCAGTTGACGCCGAACACCAGCAGCGCGATGAACAGGAGGTGCATGGTGGACGCGAACGCGCCCGAGATCATTTTCTCCCGGGACGTCGTGTAGGCGTCGGCGTAAGCGTATTGCATGGCGCGCGGCGGGCGGGCCTATTGGGCGCGCGGCTTGACCATCAAGCCGACCTTCTTGACCTGGTTCTGCTGCAGCATGTCCATCACGTCGAGCACGGCTTCGTACTTCACGTCCTTGTCGGCGGCGATCACCACCGCCTGCTCCGGGTTCTGCATCTGTTTCTGCTTGATGGCGGCAATCAGGTCGTTGCGCGACACTTTTTTGTCGTCGCTGCCCGCGGCGCGGTCGCGCAGCCACAGCGACTGGTCGGTGCGTATCGACACTTCAAGCGGCGCCACCGGCGGGTTCGACGATTTGCCGATCGACGGCAGCTCGACCTGGCCGGGATTGATCAAAGGTGCTGTCACCATGAAGATCACCAGCAGAACCAGCATGACGTCGATATACGGCACGACGTTGATCTGGTTCATCAGGCGCCGGCTGCTGCGTTTTTCGATCAGCATATAAAGTACCTAGCTCTGGCGCTGCAGGATGTTGGAAAACTCTTCCATGAACGAATCGAAGCGCGTGGCGAGCCGGTTCAGGTCCCCCGCAAAGCGGTTATACGCAACCACCGCCGGAATCGCCGCGAACAGGCCCATCGCGGTCGCGATCAGAGCTTCGGCGATGCCGGGAGCAACCGTGCCGAGCGTTGCCTGCGCGACCTGTGCCAGGCCGCGGAACGAATTCATGATCCCCCACACTGTGCCGAACAGTCCGACGTAAGGGCTGACCGAGCCCACCGAGGCGAGAAACGACAAATGCGATTCGAGAACTTCCATTTCGCGCTGGTAGGTCGCGCGCATCGCGCGCCGCGTGCCATCCATCACTACCGCGATGTTCTGCGCGCCGCCCTGCCCGGGCTGCTTGCGCAGCTTGGTGAATTCGGCGAATCCCGACTCGAACAGCCGCTCCATGGTGCCGGCCGCATCGCGCGAATTGACCGCGCGCTGATACAGCGCGTTGAGATCGCCGCCGCTCCAGAATTCTTTTTCAAACTTGTCGGAC
>JAIOOZ010000651.1 GCA_021414185.1 Betaproteobacteria bacterium | reverse complement strand
TCGGCCCGACCGGCAGCAGCGCGAGCACCAGATACGTCGATTGATGCTGGACCGTGTCGATCATGAAGCCGGTCAGAGTCGGACCCAGCAACGCAGTCAGCGCGATGCCCAGGCTGAACGTCGCGTAATTGCGCGTGCGCTAGTGGCCGGAACCGAATGCACCGATCAGGTGCTGCGCCGAGACCGTGTAAAAAATATACAGTGTGCCGATCAGCGTCGCCGACACAAACAGCGCAGGCAGCCCGCGCCACACATACGGAATCAACAACCCGCAACCGAGCGCGAGCGACCCCATCAGCATGGGCACGCGCGGGCCCAGCCGGTCGGATATGCGCCCTGCGTATAGCGCCAGAAACAACGAAAAAAACGAATACAGCGAATACAGGATGCCAATGGTCAGGGGGCTTGCGCCAAGATCTATCGCGTACAGGGAGAGCAGCATCTTGCTGCCCTTGTACGCAATATGATTGAGCACCGTCAGGACGACGATGACGTAAAACCCCATGGCTACCCTGGCGCGGCGAGCCGCCGCGCTGATTGAACGTGAAACGCAATTGTAATCGATGCGCGCGGCATGCCGTCGTCGTCGGCGCGCTGTAATGTAGAATCCTTGGTGATCCGCATCCCATCGCGATGCGCGCATATTCTGGAGACCCGCACATGAAAATCGAAACCATAGGCGTGATGAGCCCCGGCGACATGGGACAGGCCGTCGCCCTGCAACTGAAGAACAAGGGATTCAAAGTCTGCACGGCGCTCGACCAACGCAGCGCGCGCAGCAAGGCGCTGGCAGAGCAGGCCGGGCTCACCGACGTCGGCTCGATCGCAAAACTCGTCGAGAGCTGCGACGTCATCCTGTCGATCATGAACCCCGGGTCGGCGCTCGAATTCGCCGGCGAAGTCGCGCAGGCGCTGGCCGCCAGCAAGCGCAGCCTGCTCTTCGTCGATGCCGGGAATCACCGTGCACTTCATGAGCGAGCGCAGCGGCGACGCCAGCGCGATCAAGATGTGCTATGCCGCGATGACCAAGGGCGTGCAGGCGCTGGTGCTGGAGCTGCTGATATCGGCGCGCCGGCTCGGCGTCGACGCCGCGCTCGAGGCGCAGATCAAGGCATCGCGCAGCGATGTCTACAATTTCGTCATCGACGCGCTGCCGCGCATGCCGCCCAAGGCCTACCGCTGGGTGCCGGAGATGGAACAGATCGCGCAGACTTTCGAAGGCGCCGGACTGACGCCGCGCATCTTCCAGGGAGCGGCCGACATGTACACCTTTATCGCGACCACCGCGCTGGGCAAGGAATCGCCCGAGAACCGCGATAAATCGCGCACCGGCGAAGACGTCGTCAGGCTGCTGGCGGACGAGCGGCCCGCCTGACGCGCTGGAACCTCTCTCAACACCACAACACCGACAAGCAACCGCCGATTAACGCCGATTAACGCCGATTTAACTCCAGATCTGGTTGAACCTATCTGCGTTCATCGGCGTACCCCTCAAGGGGGTATTGAAAATAATGTATCGGCGGTTCCAAATGGTTTTAGAGACCCCTCTAGCGTCGGTCTAGGGCACGCGGTAAATCGAACGGCGGTCGCGCGTAAAGGTGATGACTTCGGCCGCGCCTTCGGTCGAACTCAAGCCGAGCGTCAGTTTGCCCGAACCGTCGAGCAGCAATTCCTTGCGCAGCACGTGCACTTCTTCCCCGCTCTCGAGCGTCACGAAAGTGCCGTTCAGGCTGTGATCGACCAGGTAAAAATGCGTGCGCAAGAGGCGGATGCTGACGTGCTTGCGCGAGGCGAGTTTCTCGTGCACCACCAGGTCGCAATCCTCGCCGCGGCCGATGGTGATATTGGGC
>JAIOOZ010000650.1 GCA_021414185.1 Betaproteobacteria bacterium | reverse complement strand
CCGGTGCTCTCGCACATCATCGTCACGCGCCCGCTGACGCCGGATGAAATCAAAGCCGCCAATTTCGTCACCCGGCACGTGCTGACCGACTCGCGCAAGTTGCTCTACTACTGGCGGCGCCTGCCCGACGACCGCATCATGTTCGGCGGCCGCGGCCTGATTGCCGACAGCGCCGAACGCAACGCGCAGCAGCGCGAATTCCTGCTAGCAGAGTTGAAGGCCAAATACCCTGGGCTCGAAAACGTGACGGTAGATTACGACTGGCATGGCTGGGTGTGCATCACGCGCGATTTCCTGCCGCACATCCATCACGCCGCGGACGACAACACCGTCCACTATGCGCTGGGCTACCAGGGCAGCGGGGTCGCGTTGAGCCTGCATGCGGGCAAGCTGCTTGCGCGACAGGTCGCCGGCCATGCGACGGAGAACGCGCTGCCGTCGGTCAATGCGCCCCTGCTGCGCTATCCGCTGCACAGCCTGATACGCATTCCGCAACGCCTGATGTATCGCTGGTACAAACACCTCGACAACTCCGACTAAGAGCGCCTGACACCATGAAATTCTGCCTGACACTCGCTTTGCTGCTGCTCGCCGCCTTCTCACACGCGCAAAACTATCCCGCCAAGCCGATCCGGCTGGTGGTGCCGTACTCGCCGGGCGGCCCGGTCGACATCGTCGGCCGCCTGACCGCGCTGAAACTGACGGATGAATTCTCACAGCAGGTCATCGTCGATAATCGCGCGGGCGGTGGCGGCAATATCGCAGTCGAAATCGTCGCCCACTCTGTACCCGACGGCTACACCCTGCTGATGGGCGCCAACGGCACCAACGCGATCAACCCGGGTCTTTATCCCAAGCTCGCGGTCGATCCCGCGAAAGACCTGGTTGCCATCGGCATGGTGGCTTCGAGCCCAATGATTCTGGTCGTCCACCCATCGGTAGCCGCGAACTCAGTCAAAGAACTGGTCGCTCTGGCCAAGGCGAAGCCGGGGGCGATCAATTTCGCATCGTCGGGCGGCGGTTCGACCGCCCATCTGTCGAGCGAACTCTTCAAGAGCATGACCGGGATCAACATCGTGCATATACCTTACAAGGGCGCGGGCCCCGCGTTGACGGATCTGGTCGGCGGCCAGGTGCAAATCATGTTCACCGGCATTTCGTCGACGCTGCCGTACGTAAAGTCCGGCCGCCTGAAGCCGCTGGCGGTGTCGAGCGAAAAGCGCGTGTCGATATTGCCGGATGTGCCGGCGGTGAATGAAGAGATTGCGGGCTACGAAGTCATGACCTGGTACGGCGTGTTCGCGCCCGCGCAATTGCCCAAGCCTTACGTCACCCGGCTAAATCAGAGCCTGGCAAAAATCTTTGCCACGCCGGATGCGCGCCAGCGGCTGGCGGCGCTCGGTGCCGAGCCGGTGACGATGTCGCCCGGGCAGTTCGCAGTCGCTGTCGGCAAGGAAACTGTGAAATGGGCGAAGGTCATCAAGGATTCCGGCGCGCGGCCGGAATAAGCAAGCCCGTACTGCTCAATCGTTCCGGTAAGACAGGAACGCGATCAGGATAAGAATGCCGAAGCAGATATTGAAATACCACGCGGGCAGATCCATGCTCCCTCCTTGCATGCGGGAAAAGAATAGGAATACATGGCTTCCTATCCGCCTGCCCGGCCGCCAGCCATGTCTCGCTCCAGGGCAGAATTGTACGGACGCGCATACGCCTCGATACGCTGAGCACTATAGCTTTCCCTGCCATTGCGTGATCGACCGAAAAGCGCGGCTTTACCCCGCCAATCCTGCGTTTTTGTGACGGCGAACGGGTGCGGCGGCCGCGAACTGCGGCACGTACCGTGCGCTACAATCGAAATATCCGCACGACTATTGGAGAATCGCCGATGGATTCAGTTACCAACAACCCGCAGCTCGCGCACAACGTTTCGCGCCTCTCGCGTCTCGAACTGCCGGGAGCCGGCCAGGTCTATGTTGCCGGCCACTATGCCTA
>JAIOOZ010000649.1 GCA_021414185.1 Betaproteobacteria bacterium | reverse complement strand
TGCCGGTCAGGATGGTTACTTTAGTCTTGTTTTCGTCGACGGCCATGAATTGCGCTCCTCGTGGTTGCCCGGCTGCAGCGTTTGAATGACGTATCAGTTCAGATCAAGGGCATACTTCTTTAGTTCCGCCAGCGGTGCATATTCGAGCATCGCTTCGTGCGTTGCCGCCAACACCAATTGCGGCGCCACGCCCGCCTGCAAGGCCTCGGTCCAGCGCAGAGCGCACAGGCACCAGCGGTCACCCGGCTGCAATCCGGGGAAGCCGAACTCGGGATGCGGCGTGGTCAGATCGTTGCCGCGCGCTGCGCTAAATTCGAGAAACTCCCGCGTGACGCGCACGCACACGACGTGCGCGCCGACGTCTTCTTCATTGGTATTGCAGCAGCCGTCACGGAAAAAGCCGGTGACCGGGCGCTCGTTGCAGGTTTGCAGCGGACTGCCCAGTACGTTCTTGGGAATACGGTCGGAGTCTCTATCCATAATGGCGTCTGTTCCGTGCTGTCACGTTGTAAGCCGGCGATAGACGTCGGCAACCTTCAATGGCAGCCGCGCGACATCCTCAATCACAGTGTAGTTTACCGCACCATACATGCGTGGGAGATACTCGCGTGCTTCGCGGTCTATGGTGATGCAGAAGGGATGGATGCCGCCGCGGTGTGCCTCGATCAACGCCTGGCGGGTGTCTTCGATGCCATATTCGCCGCGGTAATTGTCGCTGTAGTCGTCAGGCTTGCCGTCGGACAGTGTAATCAGCAGTTTCGTGCGGGCGTCGACGGCGTTGAGCAGGGCAGTCAGATGCCGGATGGCCACGCCCATGCGGGTGTAGTCCTGCGGGAGTATGCCGGCGATGCGCTGCCGTACTGTGTCGTCGTAGCGGTCGACAAAGCGTTTGATGCGAAAAATCTCGCAGCGTTTGCGCGTGATACCGGAGAAACCATAAATCGCGTAGCGGTCGCCCAGCACTTCGAGCGCTTCGCACAGCAATACCAGGGATTCGCGTTCGGCGTCGTTGATCCAGCCTTTGGTCGAACCGCTCATGTCGACCATGAACATCACCGCGATGTCACGCTCAGCCTTGTGCCGTTGCTGAAAGAGCCGCTCCGGAAGTTCCATGCCGGAACGCATGTCGGCAAAAGCGGTAATCACGGCATCGAGATCGATATCGTCGCCGCCTTGCTGTTTTTTGAGCCATTTGTCCTCGCCGCGCAACATCTCGAAAGTGCGGCGCAATTGGCCGACCTGCACCGCATAGCGAGCGAGCGTCGTGTCGATGAAGTCGGAATTACCGGCCTGCACGTCGACTTCCCGCAGCACGCACCAGTTCTTGCGATAATGGTGGCGCTTGTAGTCCCATTCGTTGTAGAGCACGGCGCCATCTTCGTCGTGCGGACCTTGTTCGATCGCGTCCGCCGGGTCTTCTGCAGCATGGTTGTCGCGATAGTCGTCGTCACCGGCCGGCGCCAGGTATTCATCGGGGATTTCACCGAGGTCCTGGCTGATCGATTGCAGCAGGTCATTCACGTGCTCGGGCAGCGTTACCGGCGTGCCGTCGAGGGCCAGTTCGACGCCATCCACGGCATCGGCATTGATGACCGAGTATCGCGGCCGCGCTTCACCGTCGTCCGCTGTCGCGTCCGCTGCCGGTCTTTCGGGCAGCATTTTCGCCAGTTCGAACTGCAGTTCCTTTTTTTCGCGCCGCATGCGTGCGGCACGCACGGTCGCGACAATTTCCGGGTGCAGTGTTCCCATGTAACTCAGATGGGGTGGATTGAACGTTGCGTAGAGCTGATCTACCAGCGCGAGACTGTCGGCAGCACTGGCCGCGGTATCGCGCAGACGTCCGCATTCGGCGGGCGGTTCGACGTGTTGGCGCAACGTCGCGAGTTCGCGCGCCAGACCCGGCAGGTCGCGCGCGATGATGGCATCGATGCGGGTGGTTTCCAGATAGTGATAGAGCGCCAGCGCGCGCGCCGGATCAGTGTAGCCGGCGAGTTTATCCACGACATCGACGTTGAACGTGCCGTAGCGGGTCTGTGCCCACAAATGCGTGGCCAATGCTTTATAGGCAAGGAAATTCCCGGCGCCGGATGCGTGTTCGAAGATGCGCGCGGGCAGGTGGATGGTTTCGGTGTCGGTGTAGGCTTCGCCGGCTATTTCGAATTTCAGCCGGCGGCCCGCCAGTCCGCAGATAAAAAGCTCCAGCACGTTCCTGGCATCTTCGAATGCGACGGCATGGGCGTGGTGCCGGGATGCGGCGACAAACGAGTCGATGTCCTTGAGGACGGCACTGCCACGATACAGACCTTCGCGGTCGAAGGTATCCATCGCGTGAATGATCCAGGCTTCGGCGGCGGCCGGCTCGACTTTGCGCATGACGTCGGGA
>JAIOOZ010000559.1 GCA_021414185.1 Betaproteobacteria bacterium | reverse complement strand
AAAAAGATTCGACACTGCCATCCGTGTTGAAAGCGACGGCGGCAGCGCGAGCAGCAAACGCCGATCTGCTTATCAGCGTTGGCGGCGGCAGCGTTACGCAGGCAACCCGCGTAGTTGCGATCCTGCTCGCCGAAAAAGGCGCGCCGCACGATCTGATTACGCAGTACCCGGACAACGCTCCCGCTATCAGCCCCAAGTTGAACGCGGCCAAGCTGCCCATCATCAATGTGCTGACGGTGCCGACGTCCGCGCAGAACCGCGGCGGCTCGGCGCTGCGCGACGACACGCTCGATCACCGCATGGAGTTCTTCGATCCGAAGACGCGCCCGAAGGCGTTGTTCTGGGATGCCGATGCTTTGATGACCGCCCCGCCCGCGCTCATACGTACGGCCGGCTGCTCGGTATATTGGCGCAGCGTGATGAACCTTGGTTGGACCGCGCGGGCTTTGCCGCAGGTCATGAACAGTGCTGACGCCGCGCCGCGCATCGAATTATGCGCAGCGGCCTTTTTGTTGAACCGCGACGCTGATGAAGGCGGCGGCAGTGCCGCGCGGCATTGGGTGGTGCGCGCGACTTATGCATTCGCAACTTCATTGTTTATCTCTTTTCCCCATATCGGCCAGGGCGAAGCGAATACAGCCTTGACCGGCACTGTGCTGCGCCGGCTCGGCAGCCGCGATCCGCAGGCGATGGCGCAGCTCGCGCATGGCATAGGCGTGTGGAACGACAGCATGCCGGTGGCCGCGGCGCCCGGGCTCGCGGCGGACTATCTCGACAAGTTTTTCACGAGCCTCGGCATGCCGACGCGCCTGCGCGACCTTGATTTTCCGCGCGACGGGTTGGGGCAGGTGCTGGAGAACTCGCTCAAGAATTTCAACGCCGATCCCAAGCGCGAATTTGTGCGCGAGCGCGATTTGCTCGATGATGTGCTGCGGTCGGCGTGGTGAGCACGCAACGCTGACCTTGAGTAACTGGCCGACATGGCTAAAAGGGAGAAACAGGATGGCGCAATGCGAACTCGCTTACATGACGTGGAAGGAAGTGGAAGCTGCCCGCGACCGGGGCGCTGCGGTGCTGGTGCCCATCGGCACGCATGAGCAGAACGGAACGCTGGGCCCGATGGGAACCGACGGGCTGCTCGTTTTCGAGATCACGAAGAAGATCGCCGCCGAGACCGGCGCGGTGGTGGCGCCGCTGCTGAGTTATGGCTATTCGCCGCGCCACCGCAATTTCACCGGCACCATCTCGCTGCAGCCCGACACACTGCGCATGCTGATTTACGATATCTGCGAAGCGCTGGTGAAATCCGGCTTCGATCACATATTGATGGTCAATTCCCATCAGACCAACGAACCCATCATGGAGCACGCGGGACGGCAGATCCGCGATAAATACGGCGTGATGATGGGCTACATCAACCCCGTGTCGCTGGCCGAGAAGGGCACCCAGGACCTCTATCCCAAGCTGGGCTCAGCCCACGGGCATGGCGACGAACGGGTGACTTCGATGCTCAGCCACTGCCTGCCGGGCGCTATCCGCATGGATGCGCCACCCGAACCGCAGGAGTGGCGGGAGTTTGAAGGCTTGCCTCTGGCGGCATCACACCAGGTGAAGGTAGGGCAAGGTGTCTTCGGCCTCTACATGGAAGTTCACGATTTTTCGCCGTCCGGCGGCAACGGCAACCCGGCTGCAGTTGATGTCGACAAAGGCGCCGAAGTAGTGCGTCGCGTCGTGGGCATGGCGGTCGAATTCGTCAAAGCGTTTCTCAAGCTGCGCACGTCGAAAAGACCGTAGGCTTTATCTATGGCTGAACACGGATTCTGCAGGCAAATGGCGCGAAATTTGCTAGTTGCAAAGCCTGCAGGAAAATTCGTTAAAGGAGTGTTCTCCGCATGAGGACGGCAAGTTTAATCGGCAATCTTGTTCTGGCACTGAGCACCGTCATCATCGCCCATCCGGCGTGGGCGCAGGAATATCCGGTCAAGCCGATTCGCCTGGTTGTGCCCAATCCGCCGGGCGGCGGCAACGATGTTATTGCACGCTTGTTTGCGCAGAAACTGAGCGAAGCGTGGGGCCAGCAGGTCGTCGTGGAAAACAGGGGCGGCGCCGGCACGACTATTGGCACCGCGTACGTCGCACATGCCGCGCCAGACGGCTATACGCTGATCATGTCGTTGGTTTCGAGTCACGCGGTAAGCCCCAATCTGTATCGCGATCCGGGCTACGACCCGATCAAGGATTTCACGCCGATCACCGTGCTCGTCGTATCGCCCATGCTGCTGGGCGTGACCCCTACACTCCCCGTGAAGTCCATGCGCGAGCTGATTGCGCTGGCCAAAAAAAATCCCGGTACGATCACTTATGCGTCGGGCGGCGGCGGCTCTCCCATGCACATGAGCGCGGAGATTTTCAAAAGGATGGCGGGAATAGACCTGGTGCACGTTCCGTATAAAGGGGGCGGTCCGGCGCAGCTCGGCATCGCCATTGGCGAAGCGTACATGGGAATCTCCACGACCGGCTCGATGCTGTCCATGGTGCAGGCGCGCCGTATCAGGGCGCTGGCGGTGGGTCGCGCGGCACGCCTAGCCGACTATCCCGAAATCCCCACCTTCGCCGAAGCGGGCATGCCAGGATACGACACCAATACGTGGTATTCGATGCACGCGCCTGCCGGCACGCCGGATGCAATCGCGGACAAACTCAACCGCGAGCTCGTGCGCATTCTCGGGCTGCCCGATATGAAAGAGCGGCTGCGGCAGCTCAGCAGCGACGGCGTCGGCTACACGCGCCAGCAGACAGGTGTATTCGTGCAGAGTGAGCTCGCCAAGTACGCGAAGGTGATCAAGGACGCCGGCATCAAGGGCGAGTAGGCTATTGCTCTAAACAGACAAGGAATGCATGGATACGCTCAAAGTCGGCATGCGCGACGAAATGACATGGGAAGTGACCGAGGAGTTGGCCACGACGCGCGGCGACTACAAGGTTTTCTCGACGCCGGGCATGACGCGTTTCGTCGAAATGACCGCGCACAAGCTGGTCGGCCCGCATCTGAAACCGGGGCAGGGCCAGGTCGGCTTGCAGGTCAACATTCGCCACATGGCGCCGACACCCATCGGCAAGAACGTGCGGTGCGAAGTCGAACTCACGGCCATCGACCGCCGCAAGGTCACGTTCAAAATGAAAGTGTTCGACGACGTCGAGCAGATCGGCGAAGCCGAGCACGACCGCTATATCGTTGATCTCGACAAATACATGGCAAAGCTCAAGGCCAAAATCGAGGGCACGGCGAGCGTCGGCGGAAAAGCGTAAAGCGGTATCGGCTTCAACTGCGTGAAACGCCGCGGCGGACCAACAGCACAGTCAGCACGGCAAGTGCGCAGGGCAGCCAGACATAAACCAGTTCCGAGCGCAGCACCGCAACGCCGCGGGACGTAAAAAAACGCGTCACGCCAATTGGCGATACTTCGATGAACTCGAACTGCGCAAAGAAGCGCTCTGTCGACCACGGCCACAAAAAAGCGATGCCGTGACCGCCATTCGTAAAGCTGTCCAACACGCCGTGCGAAACAGCAGCTGCAAATATGAACATCAATGCCGTCAAGGCTGACGTGCGAAGCGCGTGCGCAAAGCACGCGCCGATAAGCCCCAGGGTGAAAGCGAATGCGACCGAGTGCGTAAACCCGCGGTGCCCGTACACGGAGTCGTAAGGAATATCCAGCCGGAAAGCGAGTACATCCGCATCCGGAATAATCGACGCAAAAACGCCGGCCACGAGCAGGCGCGCAGGCACCACTTTGCTGCCGAGTGCCAAGCCGATCGCAAGGGGAATTGCCGGGTG
>JAIOOZ010000558.1 GCA_021414185.1 Betaproteobacteria bacterium | reverse complement strand
GCGGGCAGGCGCGGATTGCCAAAGCGCACGCAGTCCTCGAACTTGACCCACAGCTGCTCGGGCCCCAGCGGCAAAGTGGGGTCGCCGCGTACGTTGCGGATGGGGCCGGTGTCGAAGCGCCCGCCGCCCCTGGTCTCGATGACGACCTGGTCGAACAGCGCGTAACCGGAGCGCTTGGGATCGAGTTCCGGATTGGGCGTCGCGGTGACGCGCTTCATCAGCGCCTGCACGTCGGGCCTGCGCACAAATTCGTCGGTGAGCTCGGAGAACCCGGCGCGGCCGGCAATCAACGCGGACGCCACCGCAAACTCTATGCTGAACTTCGCTTCGAGGCCCGTCTGCGGCTGATGGTTGCGCAGGATCGTGACATTGCGCGGACTGTAGCTGATGCTGACTTTTTCGACGTCGGCAGGATCGAGCTTGTCTTTTTTCAGCAGGTCGAGCATGCCGTCGAGCGTGCGGTGCACGCAGTAGCACATCGGATACAGCTTGATGCCGATGCGGTTGCTGCCAAGGATCTGCCACTCTTTGCCGGCGCGCACCGGCGAATCGACGTCCATGCCGCCGGACGGCGAGACTGCCTCGAGGAGTCCGGGCGCATGTTCGAGCGCATCGGCCGCGCCGGTAAAACCAAGTTCTGCCAGGCGCGCCGATGCGACGCCGGCGCGTGCCGCCAACCCCGCGTGCAACGGCTTGGTCATAGTGCCGAAATTGGAGACGACGCCGGAACACTGGGATGCGCTGACGGCAATGGCCATCGTTGCTTTTTCTGCATCCAACCCGCGCAACGAAGCGCACGCGGCCGCAGCACCCAGCGTGCCGAAAATGCTGGTCGGATGCCAGCCTTTCTCGTGCTGCTGCACCGTGTCGCGCCGCGCGAGGTCAGCGTACACTTCGTAGCCGGCGGCGTAGGCAAGGACCATTTGCCGGCCCGATGCGCCGAGGGTTTCCGCCTCTGCGAGTATGGCCGATGCCAGCGGCGCGCTCGGGTGGCCGCCGCGCTGCGCGACGTCATCGTAGTCGAGCGCGTGCGCAGCGGTGCCGTTGATCCACGCCGCGTCCAGCGCCGACGCGCGGCCTTCGCCGAGCAGCAGCGTGGCCTCCGTACCCGCGGGTGCCAGCATTTTCCTGACCAACTGCGGCGCCGGGTCATTACCGCCGGCGATGGCGCAGCCGATGCAATCGGCGATAACCAATTTGATAGCCGACACCGCTTCAGCGGGGATGTCTTCGTAGCGCACACCGGCGACAAACTTGCCGAGCTCTTTGGTCAATTCAATGGTCATGACTGCTCCCGTTTAGTGGGTTGCACGATGCTGCTTGTTATTTGGCGATACCGAGATCGGTATACGTGGCTTTGTACCTGGCGAACTGCTCGTCGAAGAACCGCTTGCTCTGCTCGTTGCTCATATAGCGGTCACCCCAGCCGTTTTTCTCGAGCGCCTTCTGCCAGTCCGGGGTCTTGATCGCCTGCTGAATGACATTCTCCCAGTACGCGATCTGCTCCGGCTTGAGATCTTTCGGGCCGACCAGGCCGCGCCAGTTTTCGTAAACGGCGTCTATGCCCTGCTCCCTGAAAGTCGGCACGCCTGCCAGTTCGCCGCCGACGCGGCTGCCCGACGAAATCGCGACCGCCCGGATCCGGCCCGCGCCCAGCAATGGCGGCACATTTGGCGCGGCGACAAACGCCAGATCAATGTCGTTGCTGACTTCAACGGCGAATCCGCGCGCACGATGACGACGATGTATTCGGTGAGCATGACGGCAAGCGGCGTCACGTCGCGATAAGTCAGCGGGCTGATGCCCATCAATTGATTGGTGAACAGGTTGGGCGTGGCGATTGCGATATGACTGGCGTCGCCCGGGAACTGATTCAGGTAAGTCCACGCGATGGCATTGCCGGCCCCGGGTTTGTTCAGCACTACGCCCTCGAGGATTTTCTTGTCGCGCCAGATGTTCTGCAGCAGCCGCGCCGTGATATCGAGAGCGCCGCCCGGGTCGGCGCCGACGACGATCTCGACGGTTTTGCGCGGCTCCCACGCCTGCGCCAACGCGGCCCGCGATACGGCGCCCAGCGCCACCGGCATTAAACAAGCACCGGCAATCCATTTAAACAAACATCGAGTCACTCGCATTCCTTTACAAATCGGCTGCAGCTGCACCGGCGCCAGTCATATGCGTCCTCACGCTCTCGCGCCCTCACGCCCTCACGCCCTCACGCCCTCGCGCTCTCACGCCCTCCCGGCATCATCAATCACTTCTCCCGCAGCGCCCTTGTCTTCTTCGCCGCCGGACGGTCCCAGCAGGTCTTCAGCCAGGTCTGCACATGCGGCCACTTTGCGAGATCTAT
>JAIOOZ010000557.1 GCA_021414185.1 Betaproteobacteria bacterium | reverse complement strand
CCTCGGCCTTGGGGTTATCCGGATTGCGGTCCGGATGAAATTTCATCGCGAGCTTGCGGTACGACTTCTTGATATCGTCTTCCGACGCATCGCGATTGACGCCGAGTACTTCGTAATAGTCTTTTTTGGCCATGGTTCAGTGCAGGATTGTGGATTGTGGATTGAGGATTGAGCAGACCGCAAAAAGGATTGAGGGCAGGGCTCGCGCCTTACCCTCAATCCTCAATCCCCGATCCTCAATCCTGGTGTTGCTACTTCTTGTCTTTGACTTCCTCATATTCGGCATCTTTCGGCTCACCGCCGCCCGCGGCCTGCTGCGCTGCCTGCTCCTTCGCGTACATCTGTTCCGCGAGCTTGTGCGACGCAGTGGCCAGGGCCTGTGATTTGGCGTCGATCGCTTCCTTGTTGTCGCTCTTCAGCGCTTCCTCGGCTTCTTTCAGCGCGGCTTCGATCTTTGCTTTTTCGTCGGCGGAAATCTTGTCGCCGTATTCGGCCAGCGATTTCTTCACCGAATGCACCAGTGCATCGCACTGGTTGCGCGCGGTGATGAGCTCGATCGCCTTCTTGTCTTCCTCGGCATGTGCTTCGGCGTCTTTCACCATGCGCTGGATCTCGCTTTCGTTGAGACCCGAGTTGGCCTGGATCTTGATCTTGTTTTCCTTGCCGGTCGCCTTGTCCTTGGCCGACACGTGCAGAATGCCGTTGGCGTCGATGTCGAACCCGACTTCGATTTGCGGCATGCCGCGCGGCGCGGTCGGCAGTTCGGTCAGGTTGAACTGGCCGAGGCTCTTGTTGCCCGACGCCATTTCGCGCTCGCCCTGCAGCACGTGTATGGTCACCGCCGATTGATTGTCTTCGGCGGTGGAGAACACCTGCGATGCCTTGGTCGGTATCGTCGTGTTTTTCTGGATGAGCTTCGTCATCACGCCACCGAGGGTTTCGATGCCGAGCGACAGCGGCGTCACGTCAAGCAGCAGCACGTCCTTGACGTCGCCTTTGAGCACGCCGCCCTGGATTGCAGCGCCGACTGCCACGGCTTCATCGGGATTGACGTCCTTGCGCGGTTCCTTGCCGAAGAACTCTTTGACCTTGTCCTGCACTTTCGGCATGCGCGTTTGACCGCCGACGAGAATGACGTCGGAGATGTCGGACAGTTTGACGCCCGCGTCTTTCACGGCAAGCTCGCACGGCTTGATTGTTTTCTCGATCAGTTCCTCGACGAGGCTTTCGAACTTGGCGCGCGTGATCTTGATCGCCAGGTGTTTCGGTCCCGACGCGTCGGCCGTCACGTACGGCAGATTGACTTCGGTCTGCTGGCTCGAGGAGAGCTCGATCTTGGCTTTTTCCGCGGCGTCTTTCAGGCGCTGCAGTGCCAGCATGTCCTTCCGCAGGTCGATGCCCTGTTCTTTCTTGAATTCATCGCACAGGTAATCCATCAGGCGCTGGTCGAAATCCTCGCCGCCCAAAAAGGTGTCGCCGTTGGTCGACAGCACTTCGAACTGGTGCTCGCCGTCGACCGCCGCGATTTCGATGATCGAAATGTCGAACGTGCCGCCGCCGAGGTCATAGACCGCGATCTTGCGGTCGCCTTCCTTTTTGTCCATGCCGAACGCGAGCGCGGCCGCAGTCGGCTCGTTGATGATGCGCTTGACGTCGAGGCCCGCGATGCGGCCGGCGTCCTTGGTCGCCTGGCGCTGCGAGTCGTTGAAGTAGGCGGGCACCGTGATGACGGCTTCGCTCACCGATTCACCGAGGTAATCCTCGGCGGTCTTTTTCATCTTGATCAGCACCTGCGCCGAGACTTCGGGCGGCGCGATTTTCTT
>JAIOOZ010000603.1 GCA_021414185.1 Betaproteobacteria bacterium | reverse complement strand
CTCGGATGGCGTGGTGGCGGCGTCCGGGCCGGCTGCCGACATGAAAGTTTCGCCCGACCCTTTCGTGCGCCAGTTTCTGGACGGCGCGCCCGACGGCCCGGTGCCCTTCCATTATCCGCACGATACTTATCAGGCCGATCTTGGCCTGACGATCGTCACGTGAGAGCGTGAGGGCGCGAGAGCGTGAGAGGGAGAAACCACTTCCGCCCTCCCGCTCTCGCGCCCTCACGGTATTTAGTGCTTCACATCTGCCGGAATCTGCGGCAGCGGGCCGCTGCGCAGGTTCAGCATGTGGCGTTCGCGCACCAGCGTCATGGTGACCGCGACGAAGAGACCGAACAGCACGATCACCGTGTAAATCGAGAAATTGAATTTGATCAGCAGTGAGTAGACGCCGAGCATCGTCAGAATGCTCAGGTTCTCGTTGAAGTTTTGCACCGCGATCGAATGACCGGCGCCCATCAGGATATGGCCGCGATGCTGCAGCAGCGCGTTCATCGGCACCACGAAGAACCCGGCCAGCGCCCCGATCACCGTCATGATAGTCATCGCGGAATAGACGTCGCGCACGAAAATCAGGCTGATGGTAATGATGCCCATCGCGATGCCCACCGGCAGCACGTTAACGGCGCGGTGCAGCGGCACCATCTTCGCCGCGACGATGGCTCCTGCCGCGATGCCCACCGCGGTGATGCCCTGCATGATGGTCGCTTGCGACAGCGTATAGCCCAGCGCGACCTCGGCCCATTTCAGCACGATGAACTGCAGGGTCGCGCCCGCGCCCCAGAAGAGCGTGGTGGTTGCGAGTGAAATCTGGCCGAGCTTGTCGGACCACAAAAGGCGCAGGCAGTGCGCGAAATCGGTGATCAGATAAATCGGGTTTTTGCGCGCCGGTTTGTGGTCAACCCCGGTGCGCGGCACGTAGAGGTTGAAAATCGCGGCGATGATGTAGAGCGTGATGATCAGCGTGATGGCGATTTCCGGCGCGGTATCGATGCCGGTATCGAAGTGCGGCAGGTCGATCGTCAGCAGCTTGGAGGATATTGCTTCGCTGATCAGCGCGCCGCCCAGAAGGGTGCCGAGAATGATGGAGCCCACGGTGAGGCCTTCGATCCAGCCGTTGGCGACCACCAGCTTGGGGTGCGGCAGATATTCGGTGAGGATGCCGTATTTCGCCGGCGAGTAGGCGGCAGCCCCCAGCCCGACCACGCCGTAGGCGATGAGTGGATGCACGCCGAACAGCATCATCGAGCAGCCGACGACTTTGACCGTGTTCGAGATGAACATCACCTTGCCCTTGGGCAGGGCGTCGGCGAAAGCGCCGACAAACGGCGCCAGCACGACGTAGGAAATGGTGAAAAAGAGCTTCAGCATCGGCGTCAGCCACGCCGGCGAATCAAGCAGCGCCAGCGTCGCAATGGCGGCGACCAGCAGCGCGTTGTCGGCCAGAGACGAGAAGAACTGCGCCGCCATGATGATGAAAAAACCGAACGGCATGAAGGGGATGCGTGCCCTCTTATAAGGTGAAGCTTTATACCATAGTTTTATGGCGCAAGCGTCGGCTGGGGGCGGCCGCC
>JAIOOZ010000602.1 GCA_021414185.1 Betaproteobacteria bacterium | reverse complement strand
ACGCCCAACCGCCGGCTGGCGCAGGAACTCGTGCGTGAGTTCGACGCTGAACGCGCGGCGAGCGGTCTGCAGGCGTGGGAGGCGGCGGACATACTGCCGTTCGGCACTCTGGTAGAACGCTGGTGGGAGAGCGCGGTTTATTCCGGGCTGGAAGACGTCCCGTCTTTGCTGTCCCCGGCGCAGGAGCAGGCGCTGTGGGAAGAAATCGTCGACGCCAGTCCGTGGAGCGCGCAATTGCTGACGCCGGCGCGCGCGGCGGAGCAGTGCCGCGATGCATGGCGTATCGCACATGCGTGGCGCATTGCCGGCGCGCTCGGCAAATTTCCCGGCACCGACGATGCGAGCGCGTTCACAGAATGGGCGCAGACCTATACGAAGCGCACGGCGCGCGAAATCGATGCCGCGCGTTTGCCCGACCGCGTGGCGCGGTTACTCAACTCCCCCGCGCTTGCCAAGCCGCGTTTGCTCGTTGCCTACGCATTCGACATCGTGCCGCCGCAGACCGCGGAGTTTTTCCGTGCCTGCAGTGCCGTGGGTGTCGAAATCGCGCAATGCGGGCCGCGCAAAAAAGATGCGGCGGCTGTCCGTGTCACCCGCGCATCTTCGCGCGACGAGCTTGAGGCCGCTGCGCAATGGGCGCGCGCGCGGCTGGAAGCGGCGCATGCGAAGTCGGCGCCGCAACAGTTGGTCAACTATCCGCGCATCGCGGTCGTCGTGCCGGACCTGGAACTGCGCCGGCAGGAAGTCGCGCGTGTTTTCGCGCGCGTCATGCAGCCGGGCTGGAACCTGCCGGGCGCCGAAGCGCTGCCGCTGCCGTTCAACATTTCGATCGGCGTGCCGCTTGCCGCCTATCCGCTCGCGCATGCGGCGCTCGGCTTGCTCGCGCTCGCCGCCGGCGAAGTCGATTTCGTGCTGGCGAGCAGGCTCATGCGTTCGCCGTTTATTGCCGGTGCCGAAAGCGAGTTCGCGCGCCGCGCGCGGCTGGATGCGGACTTGCGTGAAACGTTGCCGGCACGCGTCACGCTGGTGAAAATCGTCGGCGCGGTCGAAGGCTGTCCGCTGCTGCGCGAGCGGTTCGAGGCCATGTACAACTACGCGAGCGGCAACCTTGCCGGCATGCAGTCGCCGCACGCGTGGGCGCGGCATTTTTCTGCATTGCTCGAAGCTGCGGGCTTTCCGGGCGAGCGCGTGCTCGATTCAGCCGAATTCCAGACCCGAGTGAAGTGGTACGAGGTGCTCGGCGAATTCGCGCTACTCGAACGCGTGGTGCCGCGCATGAACTGCCAGCAGGCACTGGGGCGTTTGCGCCGGCTGTGCGCCGACACCTTGTTTCAGCCGGAATCCGGCACGGCGCCGGTGCAAGTCCTCGGCATACTCGAATCCGCGGGCCTCGAGTTCGATCATTTGTGGGTGAGCGGGCTCACCGACGACGCATGGCCGCTGGCCGCGCGCCCCAATCCTTTCATCCCGGTCGCGCTGCAGAAAAAAGCGGGCATACCCGAGGCCGGTGCCGATACCGCGCTGGTACTCGACCGGCGCATCACCGAAGACTGGTTGCATGCGGCTGACGAAGTCGTGGTGTCGCATCCATTGCGCGAAAAAGACCGCGAGCTCTTGCCGAGCGCGCTGATTGCCGGCGTCGCACCCGGCGATGTCGATCTGCCGCAGTACCCGCGCTACCGCGATGTATTGCACGCCGCGCGCGCGCTTGAAAGCGTGGTTGATGGCGTCGCGCCGCCGTATGCCGCGCTCGAAGTGCGCGGCGGCACGCGCGTGCTCGCCGACCAGGCGGCCTGTCCGTTTCGCGCTTTTGCGCGCCACCGGCTGGGTGCTGAGGGCATCACCGAACCCGCGGACGGTCTCGACGCGCGCGATCGTGGAAATCTTTTGCACGCATTGATGGCGCAATTGTGGGAAACGTTGCGCACCAAATCCCGTCTTGATGCAATGGCGCCCGGTGAACTCGCCACGGTTATCGACGACGCGGCAAAGATTGCAGTGGCGAAAGTGCGCGCGCAGCGCGCGGGCGTGCTCGACGGGCGGCTCGCTGAGCTCGAACGCGGCCGTCTGGCGCGCCTCGCGCGCGAGTGGCTCGTGGTGGAGGGCGCGCGCGGGGAATTCGAAGTGGTCGCGCGCGAGGAGCGCCGCACGCTGAAAGTCGCGGGGCTCACTTATACCGGGCGTATCGACCGCATGGACCGCCTGCCCGACGGCAGCGGCGTGCTGATCGATTACAAAACGGGGCGCGCAACTCCCAACGAATGGCTGGGCGAACGTCCGGACGATCCGCAGCTTCCGCTTTATGCGATCGCGGCGCAGGAAGATATTGCCGCGGTTGCGTTCGCGCGCATCAAGACGGGCGGCATGCGTTTCATGGGCTTCACGCGCGAGGCGGACGTGCTGCCGAAAGCAAAGCATGCCGAATCGTGGGCGGGGCTGCTCGACCAATGGCGGCGCGAACTGGAGTCTCTCGGCGGCGAATTCGCGCAAGGCGTGGCCGAGGTCGACCCCAAGCGCGGCCTCAAGACCTGCCGCCACTGCGACCTGCAGCCGTTGTGCCGCGTGCACGAGCGCATCGCCGCAATGGAAGACGAAACCGACGACGAGGACGAAGAAGAATGAGCGCGGGCGGCATCGTGCAGTCCGGCATCGCCGACGCCCGCGAGCGCGCAGATGCGCTCGACCCGCGCTACTCGTTCATCGTGCAGGCGCCCGCCGGCTCGGGCAAGACCGAATTGCTGGTGCAGCGCTATCTGCGGTTGCTCGCCACCGTCGAACGGCCGGAGGAAATTCTCGCCATTACTTTCACGCGCAAGGCCGCGGCGGAAATGAAGCGGCGGGTTTTGCAGGGGCTGCCTTCCGTGCTTGCGCCTGAACGGATTGCGGACATCGCGCCGCGCCTGCGCGTGCAGACCATAGACGCGTTGTGCGCATCGCTTACGCGCCAGATGCCGATACTCGCGCGTTTCGGCGCGCAGCCGGACATCGTCGACGACGCGCGCGAACTCTACTTTGATGCGGCGCGCCGCGTGCTCGCACTCGAACCGCCGAATGCGCCGGCGGAACGTTTGCTCGCCCACCTCGACAACAATCTCGACATTGCGCGCGG
>JAIOOZ010000601.1 GCA_021414185.1 Betaproteobacteria bacterium | reverse complement strand
GGACGCGGAGATGGATCTGCCGGGCGGCCGGCGCTCGGTCAACGTTACCGTGATGCCCCTGATCAGCGTCGAGCAGAAGCGGCTGGGCTCGATGATTATGTTCGAGGACATCTCGAGCGAAAAACGCATGAAGGCCACGCTGGCGCGCAACATGGATCCGTTGATCGCCGATCAACTGATCGCCGCGGGCGAAGACGTGCTCGGCGGCAAAAGCATGACGGCGACGGTGCTGTTCTCGGACATCCGCGGCTTCACCACGCTGACGGAAGAACTCGGCCCGCACGCCACGGTGTCGATGCTCAACGAATACTTCGAGCTCATGGTCGAGTACCGCCATCGCGATGATACGCAGTCTCGCGCAGTGGAACGTGAAGCGCGCCAGCGAGGGCAAGAAGCCGGTCAACATCGGCATCGGGCTGAATACCGATGTCGTCGTGGCCGGCGAAATCGGCGCGGTCAAACGCACGAATTACACGATTATCGGCGACGGCGTGAACCTCGCTGCGCGCCTGGAGTCTGCGTGCAAGCAGTACGCCGCGCGCATCCTGATCAGCGAGTTCACGTACAAGAAACTGCGCGGCACTTACCGCACGCGGGAGATCGATCTCGTCGTGGTGAAAGGCAAGACCAAGCCGGTCGCAGCTTACGAAGTGCTCGACTACCACGACGATGAATCGTTTCCGAATCTGATGGACGTCGTCAACCAGTTCAAGGACGGCGTCGCCAAGTATCGCGCCGGCAAATGGGACGCTGCGATCGAAGCGTTTCGCGCGGCGTTGCGCCTCAATCCGCACGACAAACTGTCGGAGATTTACATCGAACGCTGTGAGAAGCTCAAGCTCGATCCACCGCAGGGCGAGTGGGACGGGGTCTGGGTGATGGAAGAAAAATAAGCGAGGCCGGACGCGTAGCGCCGGCTCGCGTCGGCGCATACGAGCGGACCTTGCAGGCCGCTCAATGCGCCGGAGAAATATTCCCGGCGATAGCAGGTAAAATCAGGCAGGAGGAACCCATCTTGGCTATGAACAATCAGTCGGGCAGCTATTTGCTTTGCGTCGCCGGCACCGCCCTGCTGGCGTGCGGGATTTTCGGCAGCTCAGTACTTGCCGCGTCCTTCCCTGAAAAACCCGTGCGCATCATAGTGCCGTTCCCGCCGGGCGGGGGTGCAGACCTGGTAACGCGCGTGACGGCACCAAAAATGTCGCAGTCGCTCGGCCAGTCTCTGGTCATCGACAATCGCGGCGGCGCGAATTCGAACATCGGCGCGGATTTGGTGGCGAAGGCGCCCGCGGATGGCTACACGCTGCTGACGGCGACGGCCAATCTCGCCATGAATGCGAGCCTGTATCCGAAACTCCCATACGATCTCGTCAGGGATTTTGCGCCGGTAACCATGCTGGCCGTATCGGCATTCGTGATGACCACGCATCCTTCCGTCGGTGCGTCTAACGTCAACGAGTTCATTGCGGTCGCCAAAACGAAGCAGCTGAATTACGCATCCAACGGCAGCGGCAGCCCCGCGCATCTCGCGGCGGAAATGTTCAAGACCGCCACCAAAGTCCAGATGGTGCACGTGCCCTATAAAGGCAGCGGGCCGGCGGTCACCGACCTCATGGGCAACCAGGTGCAGGTCATGTTCGGCAGCATGGCGTCCACCTTGCCATTCGTGAAGTCCGGCCGCCTCAAAGCGCTGGCCGTCACCACACTGAAGCGTTCGGCGGTCGCGCCCGAACTGCCGACGGTGGCGGAATCGGGCTTTCCGGGCTTCGAGATCACGACCTGGTACGGTTATCTCGCGCCGGCGCGCACTCCGGCATCCGCGATCCAGCGTCTGAATGCAGAGACCATCAAGGCGTTGAACGAGCCGGAAGTGAAGAACGTGTTCAGCGTGCAGGGGCTCGACGTGGTCGGCAACTCACCGCAGGAATTTTCGGCCATGATCAGGAAAGACATCGCCAAGTACGCCGAAGTGATCAAGGCGTCGGGCGCGCGGCTCGAATAGAAATACACGATTAAATTACCGCAATCACCAGCGAGGAAATGGCAATGAACGAAATACGCATACTGTCGGCGACCGGCATGCTGGGCTCGGGGTTCCGCGAGGAGACCCTGAAGCGCGCCATGACGCTGAAGCCGGATTTCATCGGCGCCGATTCGGGCTCGACCGACCCCGGCCCGTTCTACCTCGGTTCGAGCGACACCAATTTTTCGGATTCCGCCAACAAGCGCGACCTGCGGCTGATGCTGCTGGCCGGGCGCGCGGCGAAGATCCCGGTCATCGTGGGCACCGCGTGCACCGCCGGCAACGACGACCAGCTGGCGCGGCTGGTGGGCATCGCCAGGGACATTGCGCGCGAAGAGAAGCTTAATTTCAAGCTGGCGGCGATCCATTGCGAGCAGGACAAAGGTTATCTGAAGAAGAAATTGCGCGAGGGCAAGATCACGCCGCTGTCGAACGCGCCCGAGATCAGTGAAGCGGTGATCGACCGCAGCGCCCACATCGTCGGCATGTGCGGCATCGAGCCCTATATAGAAGCGTTGCAGAACGGCGCGGAAGTCATCATCGCCGGCCGTTCGAGCGACACCTCAATCTATTCCGCGATGCCGGTGATGAAAGGCTTCAACCCCGCGACCGTCTGGCACGCCGCGAAAATCCTCGAATGCGGCGCCGCCTGCGTGGTGCAGCGCAAGTATCCCGATTGTCTGTTCGTTACGCTCACTAACGACCATTTCATTGTCGAGCCGCCGAATCCGGACTATCGCTGCGATCCGACCAGCGTTGCCTCGCATAACCTCTACGAGAACTCCACGCCCTACGAGTTGGTCGAGCCGTCCGGCATATTGAATACGGTTTCGGCCAAATACGAGGCGATTTCCGACCGTGCGGTCAAAGTGTCGGGCAGCACGTTCAAGAAGTCCGAGCGCTATACGATCAAGCTCGAAGGCGCCGAACTCGCCGGCTATCAGAGCATCATCGTCGGCAGCGTGCGCGACCCCATCATCCTGCTCCAGCTCGATTCGTGGCTCGCGGGCATGATCAAGGCCATCAAGGACCGCCTGCTTGCGGTTTTCGGCGCCGACGTCGAGAAGAAATACGACTTCCAGGTGCGCGTGTTCGGCAAGAACGCGACCATGGGCAAGCTAGAGAGCGAAACCGCGCTGGGGCATGAAGTCGGCCTCCTGTTTCAGTGCACGGCCGAAACGCAGTACCTCGCGACCTCCATCATGAAATCAGTCGGCCACATGGCCGTGCATTATCCGGTGCCGGAATGGACCGGCCTTATCACTTCGATCGCGTTCCCGTATTCGCCGGCGGAGATCGACAAGGGCGCGAGCTACCGTTTCAACCTGAACCACGTGGTCGAGCCGGCGACGCCGCTCGAGATGTTCAAAATCGATTACGAGAAAGTGTGAGACGACCATGCCCAAACTATGGGAAGTCACCAAGCTGATACGCAGCAAGAACGCCGGGCCTTTCGAGCTCACGTTCGACGTGATATTCAAGGACCACGCGACTTACGAAAAAGTGCGCGATGCGAAAACCATCAACGCCGCGTGGTTCGCCAAGACCTACAAGCTGACGCCTGAAGTCGTGGTGATCATCAATTACGACGCGGCGAGCGCCATCAAGATCACGATCCCGCG
>JAIOOZ010000600.1 GCA_021414185.1 Betaproteobacteria bacterium | reverse complement strand
CGCAGCCGGCAGCGACTGGTCCACGGGCAGCGGCGCGTGGCCGCATTTCGGGCAGACGGGATAACCCACTATCGGGTCCTATGCGGCCTTCGCCGGCCGGTGCGCTTTCATGAACGAGCGCACCTGGCGCACCACCAGCGGAATTTGTTCCTTCGGCTCGTACCACGGGAACATGCTCACCTCGGATTTCGGCGCGAGCAGCGCGGCTTCCCTCGCCACCACGTACGGGTGCGGCGGCGTGTCGTCGGGCAGGATGAGCACGGGCGTCTGGCACGAGCGCACGAAATTACGCGTCACCGTGAATACGAAATCGGGATTGGTGCGGTACATCTTCGTCAGGAATTGATCGACCAGCTCCTTCGTGATTTCGGGGCGGCGGGCGGTCAGCGTCGCGCCCCAGCCCTTGGTGTTGTTTTCGTAGAAAAGCTCGCGCTTCTCGGGACGGGAGCCGCTGGGGTTCGCCAGCACGGCGGCGATGATGCGTTGCGGCGCGCGCTTCAGCAGGTTCCAGATGAAAGGGCCGCCGATGCAAAAGCCCAGCACCATGAATTCCTTGATGCCGAGGTGGTCCATCAGGCCGAGGTGGTCGTCGGTGTACATGTCCCACGGCCGGTCGACCTCGAGCGGGCCGGTCGATTCGCCGCCGTTGGCATTGCGCAGGTCGCTGATGATGCAGCGATACTCGCTCTTGAACTCCGCGATCGGATTGAACGGCGCTTTTTCCGCCATGTAGGAAATTTTCGAGTTCAACCCGCCGCCCGAGATGAGCAGCAGCGGAATGCCGGAACCGGCCTCTTCGTAATGGATACGAGCTTCACCTCTTGCGTAAAACGGCATTGCGGTTTCTCCCCTGTTCGGTGCTTGTAATGCGGACTTGCCCGGCGCGGCGGCAGGGTCGATTTTGCCATAGTGACTGCGCGGTTGCCGGGGCAGGCCTCAATGCGCAGAGCAACGCAGGTTCGGCTGAAGACCGCAGCACGCAACCGACAGTTCAGGCAATCGTCATTCCTGCTTGAGCCCGAGTCCCTGCACAAGCCGGGCCCAGCGGGCAAGCTCGGCTTGCATCGTCGCCATCAGCTGCTCCGGCGTACTGCCCAAAGGCTCGATGCCGAGCGTCGCCAGCCGCTCGCGCATGTCGGGCTGGTTCGCGATTTTTACGAGCTCGGTGTTGAGACGGGAGACGATCGCCGCCGGCGTGCCGGCCGGCGCCAGCACCGAATACGACGCGACGACATTGAAATCGGGATAGCCCGACTCGGCGACGGTCGGCACCTCGGGCAGCATGGACATGCGCTTGGCGGTGGTGACGGCGAGCAGGCGCAGGCGGCCGCTGCGGACATGGGGCAGGCTGGCCGGCGCGCCGATGAACGTCATCTCGCACTGGCCGGAGATCACGTCGTTCACCGCCAGCGAGCCGCCTTTGTATGGCACGTGGACTATGTTGATGCCCGCGAGGGACTTCAGCAGTTCACCTGCGAGGTGCGTGGGTCCGCCCGCGCCGGACGATGCAAAATTGATCTGGCCGGGCCGCGCGCGCGCCAGCGCAACCAGCTCCTTGACGCTGCGCGCCGGCAGCGACGGATTGACCACCAGCGTCTGCGCGCCGATCGCCACCATGGAGACGGGCGCAAAATCCTTCAGCGGGTGATACGGCATCGTGGCGCGGAACGCCGGATTCATGGTGTGGCCGGAACTCACGTAGGCGAGCGTATAGCCGTCGGGCGGCGCTTTGGCGACGAATTCCCCCGCCACGATGCCGTCGGCGCCCGGACGATTGTCGATGATGACCGATTGACCCAGCGCCTCCGCGAGGCGCTGCGCGATCAAGCGCCCCGATACGTCGACCGCGCCGCCCGCCGTAAAACCGACGGTCATCCGTATCAGCCGCGTTGGATATTTCGTTGCATCGGCGGGTGCGGTCTGCGCGCACAGGCTGCCGGCCGCCAGCGCCAGGCAAAGCGCAACCACCGCTGCTTGAAAAATTCGCATCATCGTTGATCTCCTCCGCCGCCGCGCGCCTGGATTGTTTCCGTTTCGCGCTGGCCGGACGGGCATCGTAGCAGATGATGCCACTCGCCGAAACCCGATTGACACGCGATGGCCGTTTGCCGCTAAATGCGAATTCACGCAGCCGCCAGGTGCACAGAGCGGCAGTTCACCACGTCATCAGAGGAAATGCCGGATGTCCATTCAAATAAAACCCAGCGGCGCCGCGCTCGGCGCGGAAATCATCGGCGCCGACCTGACCCGGCCGCTTGACGACGCCACGTTCGCGCAAATCCGCGACGCCTTCTACAAGCACGAGGTCATTTATTTCCGCGGGCAGGCGCTCAGCGATGAAGACCATATCCGCTTCAGCGCGGGATTCGGCAAGCTGCGCAAGCTGAAACTCACCAGCCAGCTCCACGTCGATCATCCGGAAATTTTCGTGGTCTCCAATATCAAGAAGGACGGCAAACATATTGGTAGCTACGATGCGGGCATCTTCTGGCACACCGATGGCGCTTATCTTGCGAACCCGCACGCCGTCTCCGCGCTGCGCGCGCTGGAAGTGCCGGTCGTCGATGGCCGCGTGCTCGGCG
>JAIOOZ010000467.1 GCA_021414185.1 Betaproteobacteria bacterium | reverse complement strand
ACGACGTCGGCTCCGGCGTCGATCGCTGCATGTGCAATTTCAGGCATGTATTCGAGCACGTCCTGATGCAGTCCCCAATGGCACGAGGCAACCAGCACGTCGCATTTGGCGCGCAAGGCGGCGACGTCTTCCAGATACAGCTTGAGATACGCAGGATCGGCCCAGGTCTTGATGATGGGCGGCAGGCCGGGACGGTTGCATGGCGGAATTTCGGGCCGCGTCTTGTGCAGCGGCAACTGGTACGCGGTGTGACCGCGGATGGCGGCAACACCCGTAGCGTGGTCGCCGGCTTCGTGATTGGTCGGCCAGTAAACCGATGTGCGCTGCAGAAAACCGAAACGCACGCCGCCACGCTCGAGGATCACCGGCGCGCGCGCGGCAGTGCGGTTCGCTCCTGCGCCGGTATGCGGAATGCCCAGCTCGTCGAGCCGCGCGATCGACGAAGTAATCGCCGCCTCGCCGTAATTGACGTTGTTGGCAATGCCGACCGCGTGAATGCCGGCGCGTTTGATGGTTTCGCCGGCGGGCCCGGGATGCGCAAAAAAGCCCTCGGCAGTGTCGACCGAGTGGCCGCCCGGCGGATCGTACAGGCAACACTCGAGATTGCTGAATACGACATCGGTCGCGCGAAATTCTTCAGCGACGCGTTTGAAAGGCACATCGGGGTCGGTGACGTTCATCAGGTTGACGTCACCCGTCAATATCATTTTGAGCGGCATAAAGTTCCAGGGCGTTTATGGGAAGTGGAGGTAAGGCTGGCGGACTGCAGGTTTCGAAATCAGATCTAAGCGGAGCACGCTGGCCAGCCTGCCGCAGCCATATATAATGGATCGGCGACAAGAATAACACGGCTCAAACCAGCCCGGATTGCGCGCGAGGCGCTCCGGAACATGCCGTAAAAATAATCCGGAGGAGACATGCCGAATATTCAAGCGTCGATCATCCATGCATTGCGCGTTGTCGCCTGTGCGTTGGCCATCATGATATTTGCCGGCCCCGCCGCGGCGCAAAATTATCCGGTCAAGCCGGTGCGCATGGTGGTGCCGTTCCCGCCGGGCGGCAACACTGACATCATCGCGCGCGTGTTCGCGCCGAAGATGGCGGAAAACCTCGGCCAGCAGATCGTGGTGGAGAACCGTGGCGGTGCCGGCAGCGTGATCGGCACGGATGTGGTGGCCAAAGCCGCGCCCGACGGTTACATGATCCTCATGGTGTCCGCGGCACATACCATCAATCCTGCGATGATCAAAAAATTGCCGTACGACTCGGTCAAGGATTTCACGCCGATCGCGTTGATTGCGGATGTGCCGACCGCGTTCGTCGTGCATCCCGCGCTGCCGGCGAAGACGGTCAAGGAGTTCATCGCCCTTGCGCGCGCGCGGCCGGGTCAAATCAATTATTCAACTTCAGGCAGCGGCACCGTCGGCCATCTCGCGGCGGAACTCCTGAGTTCGATGACCGGGATCAAGATGGTGCACGTGCCATACAAGGGCAGCGGCCCCTCCATGGTCGATCTTGTTGCCGGCCACGTGCAAATGCAGTTGTCCAGCATGCCGGCGGCAATTCAATACGTGCGCACGGGGCGGCTGCGCCTGATCGCGCAGACCGGCAAAACCCGTTCCGCTGCCGCGCCCGACACGCCGACGATGGAGGAAGCCGGGGTTCCAGGCTTCGTGGTGTCCAGCGGCTTCGGCATGTTCGCGCCGGCGAACACGCCGCGCGCCATTGTCGAGCGCATCCACGCCGCGCTGGTGAAAGCGCTGAATGACGCGACGGTGAAGGACAACCTCGGCAAGCAGGGCGCCGAGGTTGTTGCCAGCACGCCCGACGAATACGACCAGTTCAACCGCGCGGAGATCGCCAAGTGGATCAAGGTCGTGGCCCAGGCCGGCATCACACCCGAATAGCGCGACCGCGGTTTATGACTTTGGGATACGCGGGCCGGCGGGCCCGAGTGTTGATTTGCCCGCGACGTTGTTATAAGGTGCACTTCCTACCAGGCCAGCCGCGCAGGAGGGTCGTATGTTCAAGCATATCCTGATCCCTACCGATGGTTCCGAGCTGTCGCAAAAAGCCATCCGTACCGGCGTCGAGCTGGCCAAGTTTCACGGCGCGCGGGTCACCGGCGTGCACGCTATCCCCGACTACCACCTGATGATCGCGTATGAAGGCGCGTTCGATCCGGTCACCGAAGAGCGCATCGAGAAAGAGGCGCGCTCGCGCGCCGATGGCTATCTCGAGTTTATCCAGAAGGCCTGCCGCGACGCGGGCGTGCCGTGTGAGACCGTGTGCGAAACCAGCGACCATCCTTATGACGCCATCCTGAAGACCGCGGAAGCGCAGAAGTGCGATCTCATACTTCTGCATTCGCACGGACGCAAAGGCCTGGCGGCGGTGCTGCTCGGCAGCGAAACCCGCAAGGTTTTGACCTATTCCAAAATTCCGGTAATGGTCGTCCGCTAGACCCCGGTTGCAGGACATTGGCCCTCTTGTCCTGTTATTCTTTATATAATTGATTTAATTGAATTAACAATCAATTTTCGCGTGAGCATGCCTATTTATATTGCACAGCAGCAGAAAACGCTTGCAAAAGGCCTATTGTTCAGCCACAATGCGATGGCGTTGGGCATCTTCTACAGGTGTCGGCGCATATCCTCCAAAACCTCCTCCTTTGGTGGAACCTTAGCGCAACCCTCCGGGGTTGCGTTTTTTTTGTGCCGTCGAAAAGCTCACTGCGTGGGCAATTCATCGGCGGCTCTGCGCAAAACAATCCGTTGTTGCGTCGCAAAATACATGGTTTTGCAGTGCGCCAAATAACATTATTCGCACCGTCTCCGCTGGACATCGATGCGCGGGTGTTCCACCCCCTCAGGCCGGGCGCTGAATCGGCTATACTTGCGCGGCAATATTGACGCGTCAGGGGCTGGGATGGCACGCGTTAAAGCGCAGAGGCGGCAAATGCAGCTTGCCGCAAATCCGAACCACAGTTCAGAGGCATCGATTGCTCAAACGGCAATATTGACTGCGGTCAAGGCTTGCTGGCCTGTCCGCAGTTAAGTTATCGCTAACCCATGTGCGCCGGTGCTTGCCCGCGCCTTTCGAAGAAAGTTGTAAATGAAGATACACGAGTACCAGGCGAAAGAAATCCTGCGCAAGTACGGTGTCACCACGCCGCGCGGCATTGCATGCTTCAGCGTCGAAGAAGCCGTCGCAGCGGCGCAGTCGCTCGGCGGCAAAGTGTGGGTGGTGAAGGCGCAGATCCACGCCGGCGGCCGCGGCAAGGGCGGCGGCGTCAAGCTGGCGAAATCCATGGACGAAGTGAAACAGTACGCAGGGCAGATCCTCGGCATGATGCTGAAAACCCACCAGACCGGACCGCTTGGGCAGAAGGTGCGGCGGCTGCTGGTCGAAGAGGGCGCCGACATCAAAAAAGAACTCTATCTCGGCATGGTGGTGGACCGCGGCACCCAGCGCGTGTGCCTGATGGCGAGCAGCGAAGGCGGCATGGACATCGAGGAAGTCGCCGCCAAAACACCCGGCAAAATCCACAAAGTTTTCATCGACCCGGCGACCGGCCTGAAAGACAGCGAGTCCGACGCCGTCGCGCGCAAGATCGGCATTCCCGAAGCGTCGCTGGCAAAAGCGCGCCCCGCGCTGCAAGGGCTGTATAAGGCGTTCGACGAAACCGACGCATCGCTGGCGGAAATCAATCCGCTGATCCTGACCGGCAGCGGCGACGTGATCGCGCTCGACGCGAAAATGAATTTTGACGACAACGCGTTGTTCCGCCACCCCGACATCGTGGCGATGCGCGACCTCGACGAGGAAGACCCGGCCGAGATCGAAGCGTCGAAATTCGACCTCTCGTATATTTCTCTCGACGGCAATATCGGCTGCCTGGTCAACGGCGCGGGCCTCGCGATGGCGACCATGGACATCACCAAGCTCTATGGCGGCAGCCCGGCGAACTTCCTCGATGTCGGCGGCGGCGCTTCGGCCGAAAAGGTGACCGAAGCGTTCAAGATCATGTTGAAGAATCCGCACGTCAAGGCGATCCTCGTCAATATCTTCGGCGGCATCATGAAATGCGACGTGATCGCGGAGGGCATAGTCACCGCGGCCAAACAGGTGAAGCTGTCGGTGCCGCTGGTGGTGCGGCTCGAAGGCACCAACGTCGATCTCGGCAAGAAAATTCTGGCTGATTCCGGGTTGCCGATTATTTCCGGCAGCAATATGGCGGACGCCGCAGCGAAAGTTGTGAAGGCCGTCGGCGGTATCGGCAAGCCGATGGCTGCCGCCGGGACCGCAAAGGCCAAGCCCAAAGCGCCCGCGAAGTCCAAAGCACCAGCCAAAAAGAAAGCCAGGCCCAAAGCGAAACCCCCAAAGCGCGCGAAAGCCAAAGCCCGCCCTGCTGCCAAAGCAGCGGCGAAGCGCAAATCAGCAGCCAAGCCAAAGCAACGCACCAAAGCCAAATCCGCGAACAAGCGGCCGGCGCGCAAGACCGCAGGCAGGGGAAAAAAATGAGCATCCTGATCGATAAAAACACGCGGGTCATGACCCAGGGCATCACCGGCAAGACCGGCCAGTTCCACACCAAGATGGGCAAGGAGTACGCGAACGGCCCCAATTGCTACGTGGCAGGCGTGAATCCGAAAAAACCGGGCGAGTCGTACGAAGGCATCCCGATTTTCGCGACCGTGAAAGAAGCGAAGGAACAGACCGGGGCGAATGTTTCGGTGATTTACGTGCCGCCGCCTTTCGCCGCTGCGGCAATCGACGAAGCGATCGACGCCGACCTCGATCTGGTGATCTGCATCACCGAAGGCATACCGGTGCGCGACATGATACGCACCAAGTACAAGATGCAGGGCAAGCGCACCAAGCTGATCGGCCCCAACTGTCCTGGCGTCATCACGCCTGAACAAATCAAGATCGGCATCATGCCCGGCCATATTCACAAGAAGGGCCCGGTCGGCGTGGTATCGCGTTCCGGCACGCTGACGTACGAAGCGGTGGGCCAGTTGATGGAGCAGGGCCTCGGCCAGTCGTCGTGCGTCGGCATCGGCGGCGACCCGGTCAATGGCTTGAAGCATATCGACATCATGAAGATGTTCAACGACGACCCGGCGACCGAGGCGGTCATCATGGTTGGTGAAATCGGCGGTTCAGACGAAGAGGATTGCGCGCGCTGGATCAAGGCCAATATGCGCAAACCCGTGATCGGTTTCATCGCCGGCATCACCGCACCCCCGGGCAAGCGTATGGGACACGCGGGCGCGATCATCTCCGGCGGCAAAGGCACTGCCGATGAAAAGCTGGCCGTGATGGAAGACTGCGGCATCAAGGTCACGCGCAATCCCGCGCACATGGGCAAGCTGTTGAAATCGGTGTTGAAGTAATCCGCACGGGATCGTTGCACGGAGTGGTTCGATTGCGCCTGTAGCAACAGGCGCAATTTATTTCGGCGCCGCACTGTGTCAACGCGGCGCCGGCGCACGGAGGATAGCGAGTTGGAAGCAGCCATAAAAACAAACAAAAAAAGCAAACGCGGCAATCCTAAGGGCCGTCCGCTTGACGCAACGGCGCTGGCCGAAGTGCGCGCGTTGCTGGGTGCGGCACCGCGCCGGCGCGATTTGCTCATCGAACACCTGCACAAGATCCAGGACCGCTACGGGTGTGTTTCAGCACCGCACCTGGTGGCGCTTGCCCGCGAAATGGCGCTGGCCACTGCGGAAGTGTACGAGGTCGCCACCTTCTACCACCATTTCGATGTGATCAAGGAAGGCGATGCAGCACCGCCGGCGCTCACCGTGCGCGTCTGCGATTCGCTGTCGTGCGAACTCGCCGGCGCGCTGCCGCTGCTGGAAAAATTAAAAACCACGCTGGGCCCGAACGTGCGGGTCATTCCGGCGCCGTGCATAGGCCGCTGCGAGCAGGCGCCTGCAGTGGTGGTCGGCCAGAATCCGGTCGCCCAGGCGACGGTCGACCAGGTCAAGGCGCAAGTTGCGGCGAACCAGACCAAATGCGCGGTCGCCAAGTACACCGGCTTTGACGAGTACCGAAAAAAAGGCGGCTACAGGATTGCCGTCGAGTGCCTGGCCGGCCAGCGCGATGCGGAAGACATCGTGAAGACGATGGAAGCGTCGAGCCTGCGCGGGCTTGGTGGTGCGGGTTTTCCGACCGGCCGCAAATGGCGCATCCTGCGCGGCGAGCGCGGTCCGCGCCTGATGGCGATCAATATCGACGAGGGCGAACCGGGGACATTCAAGGACCGCTATTACCTCGAACGCGACCCGCACCGCTTTCTCGAAGGCATGCTGATCGCGGCGTGGACGGCGCAGATTTCCGAAGTCTATATTTATCTGCGTGACGAGTACGCGGGCTGCCGCGCGATTCTCGAACGCGAAATCGCGGCATTGCAGAAAAATCCGCCGTGCCCGCTGCCGCCGATCCATCTGCGGCGCGGCGCCGGCGCTTATATCTGCGGCGAAGAGTCGGCGATGATCGAATCGATCGAAGGCAAGCGCGGTATGCCGCGGCTGCGCCCGCCGTACGTGGCCGAGGTCGGATTGTTCGGTTATCCGACGCTCGAGCACAACATGGAAACGTTGTACTGGGTGCGCGACATTCTCGAAAAAGGCGCGCAGTGGTTTGCCGGCCATGGCCGCCACGGCCGCAAGGGCGTGCGCTCGTTCTCGGTTTCCGGCCGCGTCAACAAGCCCGGCGTGCATCTCGCGCCGGCCGGCATCACCGTCAAGGAACTGATAGACGAATATTGCGGCGGCATGCTGGCGGGACAGAAATTCTATGCCTATCTGCCGGGCGGCGCGTCCGGCGGTATTTTGCCGGCGAGCATGGGCGATATTCCGCTCGACTTCGACACCCTGCAGCCGCACGGCTGTTTTATCGGCTCGGCGGCGGTGATTATTCTGTCCGATCGCGACAAGGCGGGCGCTGCCGCGCGCAACCTGATGAAATTCTTTGCCGAAGAATCGTGCGGCCAATGCACGCCCTGCCGCGTCGGCACCGCCAAGGCGCTGAACCTGATGCAGGCGCCGCAGTGGAACAAGGGGCTGCTCGAGGAACTCTCCAGCGCGATGGCGGACGCATCCATATGCGGGCTCGGCCAGGCGGCACCCAATCCGGTGCGCTGCGTAGTCAAGCATTTCGCGCACGAAATAGAGTGAGGAGAGAGGCGAGAGGAGTGAGGAGCAAGACCAATTCTGCGTGGGGTTCCACCTCACGCCTCACCCCTCACAGCGGAGACAATCATGACTGCGATGAGTAAACAGGAATACGAAGCGATGCCGGTCGAATTCAAGTTGAACGGCAAGGATGTCGTCGGCTACGGCCACGAAACCATCATCCAGACCGCCCAGCGCCTCGGCGTTGAAATCCCGCACCTCTGCTACAAGGAAGGCATGCGGCCCGACGGCAATTGCCGCGCGTGCATGGTGGAAGTCAAAGGCGAACGCGTATTGGCGCCTTCGTGCTGCCGCAAACCCGCGCCGGGCATGGAAGTGACCACCGACAGCGCGCGCGCCGTCGCATCGCAAAAAATGGTGCTCGAGTTGCTGCTTTCCGACATGCCCGAGGAGCGCCACACGCTCAAGTCGGAGCTCGATCACTGGGCGCAGGCACTCAAAGTCGGCACGCCGCGTTTCGCGCGCCGTCACCAGCCCAAGTCTGATCTTTCGCACCACGGCATGGCCGTCAATCTCGATTCGTGTATCCAGTGCACGCGCTGCGTGCGCGCCTGCCGCGAGGAGCAGGTCAACGACGTGATTGGTTATGCATTCCGCGGCGAGCAATCCAAGATTGTTTTCGATCTCGACGACCCGATGGGAGATTCGAGTTGCGTGGCCTGCGGCGAATGCGTGCAGGCATGCCCGACCGGCGCATTGATGCCGGCGCGCAACGTCGGCATGGTCAAGCCCGACAAGCAGGTGCATTCGGTATGCCCGTTTTGCGGCGTCGGCTGCCAGCTTACTTACAACGTCAAGGACAACAAAATATTGTCCGTCGATGGCCGCGACGGGCCCTCGAACCATAACCGCCTGTGCGTCAAAGGCCGTTACGGTTTCGATTACGTGAATCACAAGCAGCGCCTGACCAAGCCGTTGATCCGCAAAGCGGGCGTGCCGAAGTCCGCCGATTTCGCAATGGACCCGGCCAATCCGCTCGAATATTTCCGCGAAGCGACGTGGGAAGAAGCGCTCGATTTCACGGCAGGCAAGCTGAAGGAAATCCGCGACAACCACGGCAAACGCGCGCTGGCCGGTTTCGGTTCGGCCAAGGGCAGCAACGAAGAGGCGTACCTGTTTCAGAAACTGGTGCGCACCGGCTTCGGCAGCAATAACGTCGATCATTGCACGCGGCTGTGTCACGCATCGAGCGTCGCCGCGCTGATGGAAGGTGTGAGTTCCGGCGCGGTATCGAATCAGGTCAGCGACGTGATGAAAGCGGAAGTCGTATTGCTGATCGGCGCCAATCCCGCGTCCAACCACCCGGTGGCGGCGACCTGGATCAAGAACGCGGTAAAGAACGGCACCAAGCTGATCGTAGCCGACCCGCGCCGTTCCGATTTGTCGCGCCACGCCGCGCATTTCCTGCAGTTCAAGCCCGACACCGACGTGGCGCTCCTCAACGCGATGATGCACGTCATCGTGCATGAAGGGCTGGTCGACGAGGATTTCATCCGGTCGCGTACTATCGGTTATGAAGACCTGAAGAAGAACGTCGCCAATTACAGCCCCGAGTCGATGGCGCCGGTGTGCGGCATCCCGGCTGAGACCATCAGGGAAGTTGCGCGGCTCTACGCGAAATCCAAAGGCTCGATGATTTTGTGGGGCATGGGCATCTCGCAGCATATCCACGGCACCGACAATGCACGCTGCCTGATCGCGTTGTGCATGATGAGCGGCCAGATCGGCCGTCCCGGCACCGGGCTGCATCCGCTGCGCGGCCAGAACAACGTGCAGGGCGCGTCGGATTCGGGCTTGATCCCTATGTTTTACCCCGACTATCAACGCGTCATCAACGACGATGCACGCCTGCGCTTCGAGAAATTGTGGGGCACCGCACTCGATCCGCAGGCGGGTCTCACGGTCGTGGAAATCGTGAACGCAAGCCTCGAAGGCAAGATACGCGGCATGTACATCATGGGCGAAAACCCCGCGATGTCGGATCCCGACGCGCACCACGCGCGTGAAGCATTCGCGAAGCTCGATCACATGGTGGTGCAGGAAATTTTCCTTACCGAAACCTGCTACTACGCCGACGTGATCCTGCCTGCTACGGCGTGGCCGGAAAAAAGCGGCACGGTCACTAACACTGATCGCATGGTGCAACTTGGCCGCCAGGCCCTCGATGCGCCCGGCGAGGCCAGGGCCGACTGGTGGATCATTCAGGAAATCGCGCGCCGCATGGGGTGCGACTGGAACTACGCCGGACCGCGCGACGTATTCAACGAGATGCGCAAGGCGATGAACTCGATTGCCGGCATTACCTGGGAACGCCTCGAAGCGGAAAGCTCGGTCACCTACCCGTGCGAGAAGGAGGGCGATCCCGGACAATCGGTGGTGTTCATCGATAAATTTCCAACGCCGACCGGGCGCGCGAAGCTCGTGCCTGCCGACATCATTCCGGCCGCGGAGCAGCCCGACCGCGAGTTCCCGTTCGTGCTGATCACGGGCCGCCAGCTCGAGCATTGGCATACCGGCGCGATGACGCGCCGCGCTTCGGTGCTCGATGCGATCGAGCCGGAACCGGTTGCATCGGTGCATCCGCTCGACCTCGATGCGATCGGCGCCAGGCCCGGCGACGTGATCACCGTCGAATCGCGGCGCGGCATCATTTCGCTGTACGCGCGCGCCGATGACGGCACGCCGCGCGGCGCGGTGTTCATCCCGTTCTGCTATTACGAAGCGGCGGCCAACCTGCTGACCAATCCGGTGCTCGATCCGTTCGGCAAGATTCCGGAGTTCAAGTACTGCGCGGTGAAGGTCATGCGTGGCGGCGAGCTGACACCGCGTTCGAGTTACGGCGGCGGCCTGGCGCTCAAGGCGCTGACAACCGTTTAAAGGCAGGTCGATGGATCAATCAGGCGCAGTCATAACCGGCCAGGAGCACTGGACGCACAAGGGCGACGTAAAGCTATTCCTGTGGGAAAAACGCTCTCCCGTTAAGCCCAATCTAGGGACGCTCGTTTTCGTGCACGGCTCTTCGATGGCCTCGACGCCGGGCTTCGATTTCCAGATGCCGGGCAAGCCCGACGCATCGATGATGGACTGGTTCGCGCGCCGCGGGTTCGATACCTGGTGCATCGACATGGAAGGCTACGGGCGCTCATCCAAGCATAGAGACATCAATTGCGATGTGGCCAACGGCGCCGACGATCTCGAGGCGGCCGTCGACTACATCGTCAAAACGCGCGGCACGCAAAAATTCCACTTCTACGGCAGTTCGTCGGGCGCGTTGCGCGCGGCACTTTACGCGCAACGCCATCCGCACCGTGTCGAGCGCCTGGTGCTGAGCGCAATGGTGTGGACCGGCAAAGGCAGCCCGACGCTCGCCGAGCGCACCAAAAAACTGCCTGAGTACCTGGCGAACAACCGCCGCAAGATAGACCGCGCGTTCGTGCAGACCATGTTCACGCGCGACCACGACGGCGGCGCCGACCAGGCCGTCATGACATGTGCTCGAAGTTGCCGCTGGTGGACCCGCTCAAAATCACGGCGTCCACGCTCATCATGCGCGGCCAGTACGACGGCATAGCGTCGATGGAAGACCTGCTCGATTTTTTCAAACTGCTGCCGAATCCGGACAAGCAGTTCGCCGTGATGCCGGGCATCGCCCATAACAGCACCAAGGCCGTCAACTACGCGATCGCGTACCACATTCTGCTGTCTTTTCTGACCCAGCCCGCGCCGCTCTATCGCGGCTGACGCGGCGGCGCCTGCACACGATGGTGTCTGAGCGGCTGCGGATTTTTTGCGTCGCACTTGGCATGTGCGGCACCATCGCGTCTTACGCGCAGAATTTCCCCACGCGCCCTTTGCGCATCGTCGTGCCGTACGCCGCCGGCGGCTCGACCGACGTGCTCGCGCGCATGGTCGGGCAGAAACTCACCGCGGTGCTGGGCCAGCCGGTGGTGATCGACAATCGCACCGGTGCCGGCACCATCATCGCCACCGAAATCGTCGCGCGCGCGGCGCCCGATGGTTACACCTTGTTGATGGCGACCCCGCCGCTGACCATTGCCGCCGCGTTATACGAGAAACTGCCCTTCGATACCGAGCGCGATTTCGCGGCGGTCACCAACATAGCCGCGACCAGCAACGTGCTGGTCGTGCACCCGGCGGTGCCAGCGCAGAGCGTCAAAGAACTCGTCGCGCTGGCGAAAGCCAATCCGGGCAAGTTCACTTTCGGCTCGAGCGGCGTCGGCGGCGCCAGCCACCTCGCGGTGGAGCTTTTCCGCAGCATGGCGGGCATCGAACTCGTGCATGTCCCGTATAAGGGCGGCGCGCTGGCGGTCACCGATCTGCTTGGCGGGCGCCTTACGCTGATGTTTGCGAATCTCACGACCGTGCAGGGTCATATCAAGACAGGCCGGGTGCGCGCGCTCGCCATCGGCACCGCGCAACGCTCGTTGGTGGTGCCGGATCTGCCGACCGTGGCGGCCGCCGGGGTGCCGGGCTACGAAGCAAACAACTGGAACGGCGTGGTGGCGCCGGCCGGCACGCCGCGCGCGGTGATCGAACGATTGCGGCGCGAGATCAAGGCTGCCGTCGATGCGCCGGAGATGCGCGAGAGGTTGCTGCAGAACGCATTCGAGCCGATTGCCGATACGCCGGCCGAGTTCGCGCGCTATCTGGCGACCGAGCGCGTAAAATGGGGCAAGGTGGTGAGGGAAGCGCATGTAAAACCGGAATAACCGGTGCAAAATATTGACTGCGGTCAAGGCTTGCTGCGCACGTGCGGCCTATATTGCCCAGTCTCCGCTGCGCCAGGCGTAAAAAGCGGCGGTAAAAATAAAACGAATTTCCGGATTCATAAATTATGTCAGGGGTGGAGCATCATGGCGTTATCCGATATTGAAATCGCGCAAGCCGCGAAGATGCAGCGCATCACCAAGGTTGCCGAGAAGCTGGGCATCCCCGAAGACCATCTCGTGCCGTATGGTCATTACAAGGCCAAGGTGTCGCTCGAATACGTCGACAGCCTGGCCAAGAAGAAAGACGGCAAGCTCATCCTGGTGACCGCCATCAGCCCGACTCCCGCGGGCGAGGGCAAGACCACCACCACCGTGGGCCTCGGCGACGCGCTGAACAAAATCGGCAAGAAGGCGCTCATCTGTCTGCGCGAGCCTTCGCTCGGTCCCGTGTTCGGCGTCAAGGGCGGCGCGGCTGGCGGCGGCTACGCGCAAATCGTGCCGATGGAAGACATCAATCTGCACTTCACCGGCGACTTCAATGCAATCGCGCTGGCCAACAACCTGCTGGCCGCGGCGCTCGACAACCATATACACCACGGCAACGCGCTCGGCATCGACATACGGCGCATCGCGTGGCGGCGCGTGATGGACATGAACGACCGCGCTCTGCGCGACATCACGGTCGGTCTCGGCGGCCCCGGCAACGGTTACCCGCGCCAGGACGGCTTTGACATCGTGGTCGCCTCCGAAGTGATGGCGATATTCTGCCTGTCGAATTCGCTCAAGGACCTGAAAACGCGGCTGGGCAATATCGTCGTCGCCTACACGCGCGACCTGAAGCCGGTGCATGCGCGCGACCTCAACGTGCACGGCGCGATGACAGTGCTGTTGAAGGACGCGCTGCAACCCAACCTCGTACAGACGCTGGAAAACAACCCGGCGTTCGTGCACGGCGGCCCGTTCGCCAACATCGCGCACGGCTGCAACTCGGTGATCGCTACCAAGACCGCATTGAAGCTCGCGGATTACGTGGTGACCGAGGCCGGCTTCGGCGCCGACCTGGGCGCCGAGAAATTCATCGATATCAAATGCCGCAAATCGGGCTTGCGGCCGTCGGCCGTTGTGCTGGTGGCGACGGTGCGCGCGCTCAAGTACCACGGCGGCGCCGATCTCAAAGAGTTGAACAAGGAAAATCTGCCGGCGCTCGAGAAAGGCATCGCCAATCTGGAACGCCACGTCCATAACGTGACGGTGAACTACGGCCTGCCGTGCGTCGTGTCCATCAACCACTTTACGTTCGACACCGAGGCCGAAGTCGACCTGCTGAAGAAAAAAGTCGAAGCTCTCGGTGCGACGGTGCTGGTCGCCCGCCATTGGGCAGAAGGCGGCACCGGCGCCGCGGATGTAGCGCGCAAGGTCGTCGAACTGATCGAGACCAGGCCCACGCCGATGAAATACGTCTATGAAGACGGCGACACGCTGTGGGAGAAGGTCACCAAGATCGCGACCAAGATTTACGGCGCGAAGGAAGTGACTGCCGACAGCAAGGTGCGCGGCCAGATCCAGAAGCTGCAGGACGACGGCTACGGGCACTATCCGGTGTGCGTGGCCAAAACCCAATCGTCGTTTTCGACCGACGCCAAGGTGCGCGGCGCACCGTCCGGGCACATCATCAACGTGCGCGAAGTGCGGCTCGCGGCCGGCGCGGAATTCGTCGTCATGGTCTGCGGTGACATCATGACCATGCCGGGCCTGCCCAAGGTCCCGTCAGCCGAAAAAATCGATCTCACCGACGATGGCAAGGTGGTCGGCCTGTTCTAAACCCGGAGCGCGGGATTTGGCGCGTGCGCGGACGTTTTTTGCGGGGTCTACCCGTGACGCATTTGCCTGTCCCGTGTATAGTTTCGACCTCCGCGCGGAGTGCCCGCGCGGCAGTTGCGCATAACATGCACTTCGAGGAGCCACACGCATGATCGAATATCTGTCTAACCCCGTGTTCTGGATCGGCCTTGGCCAGATCATTATCGTCAACATCGTGTTGTCGGGCGACAATGCGGTGGTGATCGCGCTGGCGGCGCGCTCGCTGCCGCCGCACCAGCAAAAGCAGGCGATCATCTGGGGCTCGGTCGCCGCCATCATCATGCGCGTCATCCTCACCATACTCGCGGTCGAGATGCTGAAGATGCCTTATCTCAAACTCGTCGGCGCGGTGCTGTTGTTCTGGATAGCGGTGCAATTGCTGGTGCCCGGGGACGACGATGATGACGGCATCAAGAGCAGCGGCAACCTGATGGCGGCGATCCGCACCATTCTGATTGCCGACCTGGTGATGAGCCTTGACAACGTGATCGGCGTGGCCGCGGCCGCCAAGGGCGACAACGTGCTGTTGATGCTCGGCCTGGCAATCAGCATTCCGCTCATCATATTCGGCAGCACCATCATCCTGAAGCTGATGGACCGCTATCCGATGATCATTACCGGCGGTGCGGCCCTGCTGGGCTGGGTGGCCGGTGAAATGCTGATCACAGACCCGATACTGGTGGACTGGATCGCGGCCAACATGCCGTGGATGCACATTCACGTGCCGCTGGCGCCGCTGGTGAGCGAAATCAGCTGGGCGCAGATCCTGGGCGCCGCGCTGGTGATAGTTGCCGGCAAAGTCATGGTGGCGCGCGCGGCGCATGCGGAAGAGAAAGTGGTTGATCTGGCTGCCGACGAGCAGCAGTCCAAGTAGAGTTGAATAGGGAGTCTCGCGATGCTGAAAGTACTAGTTCCGGTCGACGGTTCGAACAACTCGCTGCGCACGGTGCAGTTTCTCATACAGAAGGCCGCGCTCTACAAGGAGCCGCTTGAAATTCATCTCCTGAACGTCCAGCACCCGTTTCCGGGAACCATCCGCGGCGTGCACGAGCAGGCGGAGCAATATCATCATGACGAAGGCATCAAGGCGCTCGCGGCTGCGCGCAAACTGCTCGATGCCGCGCAGTTGAAATATGCCTACCACATCGTGGTCGGCGAGGCGGGCGAGGTGATCGCGCATTTCTGCAAGGACAAAGCGATTCAGCAAATCGTGATGGGCACGCGGGGCGCCGGCGCGGTGGCCAACATGGTGCTCGGCTCCGTCGCCACCAAGGTGCTGCATCTGGTCGAGGTGCCGGTGTTGCTGGTGAAGTGACCGGGCGGCAGGCCGCCGGATTTCCGCAATTCTTGATGGAGGTCAAGTAACATTGCGATTGAATTAATTACGATGCGCGTTGTCCTGATAAGTATAAGAATGTAAAAAAAGAATCAGCGGACCAAGGGAGCTTCAAACCTATTAGGAGGAGATATGAATAAATCTTCAATGTTGCGTTGCGTCGTCAGTGTGTTGCCAGTGCTTGTGGCGGCGGTTGCCATTCCCGCATTTGGCGCCGGCTGGGAGCCTTCCAAACCGGTCGAGTTCGTGGTGCCGGCAGGCACCGGCGGCGGTGCCGATCAAATGGCGCGGCTCTTGCAGGGCGTGATTTCCAAGAACAACCTGATGAAGCAGCCGCTGATCGTCGTCAACAAGTCGGGCGGCGCCGGCGCCGAGGGTTTTCTTGCCATCAAGGAAGCCAAAGGCGATCCGCACAAGATCATCATCACGCTGTCCAATCTCTTTACCACCCCGCTTGCCACCGGCGTGCCGTTCAACTGGAAGGACATGACGCCGGTCGCGATGCTCGCACTCGACCAGTTCGTG
>JAIOOZ010000466.1 GCA_021414185.1 Betaproteobacteria bacterium | reverse complement strand
CGCTCATAGACAACGTAAATCGACTGCTTGCCGTAGTAAGTCTTGATGGTGCGCGAGCAGCTGCGGTCTTCGAGCTCGTCCCACCATTTTTGCAGTCGCTGGTCGACGTCGGCAGCATAAACCGCGAGCGATTCGCCGGTGGCGAAAGTGCCGTCCAGCGGCGGCTTCTGGTAGAGGTCCATCGTGTATTCGACATTGTCGACGGTGGCTTCAAGGAATGCTTCCGCTATCCTGATGAGATGATGCGTAACCTGGCGCACGGTGCGCGGCCGGCCCTCGAGCGCGAGGCGGTGGAGGCGTTCGTCGTTGGGCAGCTGCCGCGCGTATTTCTCCGCGACCTGCAGCGCGCGCCGCCATTTGCCGATCAGCTGGTCGGTCGGCAGGCGCTGGTGCTGCGAGCCGCCAAGGCCGAGAAACTCGACCACGTCGTCCATGCTCTGGCCGAACACGTACTCGTCGCCCTTGGCGATGATGGGGCCCTGGCGCAGGCCGAGCTTGTTGAGCCGCGCGCGGCCGGCCGGGTCGTTCAGGACATCGACGGTTTCGAAATCTATTTTCTTGTCTGAAAGAAACTCTTTCAGTTTGGCGCAGCTGCTTCAGCCGGGCTGGATGAACAGCGTGAATTCGGGAGTGGCGGTGGGCATGGAAATCCGTGCGGGATGGAATGGAGAAACGAGACCGAGACTATTACGCACGGCTTCGCGATGTCAAGCGGCGGTTAATTTGTTACGCTACAAACAGCGAGCGAACAGCGCGCCGCAACCGCCGGCGCGTCGACTCGTGACAGAAAAGGAAGAGCGGGTATGAGCGATATGATCAAGCGTCTCGCGCGGCTGCGCGTGTCGGGCCTCGCCGACCAGTTCGACAAGCTCGGCCTGGTGCCGCCGGTGCTCGCGCGCGAGCTGCAACCGGTGGGGCCGCATGTGCAAATCGCCGGTTACGCGTTTTGCGTCAAGGGGCGCAAGCTGCAGGGCGCGGGCTGGCAGGCTATGAAGGTTCCGCGCGACGGCCTCTATGACGGCCTCGCGCAGAAGATCGGCGCGGGGGCGGTCCTGATGTTCGACACCGGCGGCTACGACGACACCGCAGTGTTCGGCGCCGGCACCGGGCTCGGCATGAAGCTGCGAGACTGCGCGGGTGCCGTCATCGACGGCGCGGTGCGCGACGTCGACGAGCTCGTCGAGATGGGGCTGCCGACGCGTGCCCGCTCCGTCAGCGCGATACGTTTCGGCGGCCGCTTTGCCGTAATGGAAGTGGATTGCACGATAGAAATGCGCGGCATGTGCGGCCCGGTCAGCGTGTCGGCCGGCGACCTCGTGCTGGCCGACAACGATGGCATCATCGTCGTTCCCATCGCCATGGCCGAGCAGGTGATGGCGCCGAGCGAGAAAGCCGACGGGCTCGAAGCGCTGATACAGGCGGACATGCGCGGCGGCATGACGCGGCAGGAAGCATCGCGCCACCGCGGCAAAAGCTGACGCGACGGCAAGCAAGCGGAGCGCTTTTTCTCAGTTCACTCCGGCTTGACGCCTGCCGCCTTCACGATGCCAGCCCACAGGCGGATGTCGTCGTGCACCACTTTGGTAAATTCCGCGGGGCTGCTCCCAACGAGTTCCGATCCGGCGAAGCGCTCTTTGACGATGGGCACTGCCAGTGCCTTGACCACTTCGGCATGCAATTTGTTGGCAATTTCCTTCGGCATGCCGGCCGGTCCCGCGAGTCCGAACCACGTGATGATTTCCATGCCGGGAACGCCGGCTTCGTTCATCGACGGCACGTCAGGCATCGCTGAATAACGCTTGTTGCCGGCAGTAGTGACGGCGAGCGCGCGCAATTTTCCGCTATTGACGAAAGTGACGACGCCGGGACTCGCAGCGATGACCATGTCGACTTGCCCCGCGATCGTGGCAGCGGTCGCTTCGCCCGCGCCTTTGAAAGGGATGTGCGTGATATCGACTTTGGCTGCGCGGTTGAAAAGCTCGCCGGCGAGATGATTGATGCCGCCGGCCCCGCCTGAACCGTAGTTGTACTTGCCGGGATTCGCGTGCGCGAGCGTGACGAACTCCTTCAACGTATTGGCCTTGATCGACGGATGGACGACGAGCGTGCGCGGTACGCCGATGACCTGGGTGATGAATGTAAAGTCTTTCGGCACATTGTAGGGCAGAGACTTGCTGACGCTGGGCACGATCGAGAAGCCCGAATCGATCATGGTGAGCGTGTAGCCATCAGGTGCGGATTTCACGACGATGCCGTAACCGATGATGCCGGTGGCGCCCGAGCGATTGTCGACGACGAAGGTTTGCCCGAGTTGTTGGGAGAGTTGCTGCGAGATGACGCGGCCGGTCAGGTCGAGGGTGCCGCCGGGGGCGAACGGCACGATCACGCGCACCGGCCGGCTCGGGTAAGCGTCGGCGCCGTGCGACGCGGCGGCGTGCAGCAGCGCCAATATCCACAAAGTGCGTGCGATGTTCATGCGGGTGCTTTCGGTTGATAGCGGCGCAGCAGGTGGCGGATGCGGTCGCTGGTTTGCGGCCGTATGCGCTCGGTCCATGGCGTATTGATGGCCGCCTGCCATGCGGCGGATGCCGGGACTTCAGTATTGGTCAAATGTGAAACGACGACATACTTCGGTGCGCCTTCGGTCGACCGGAAACGCCGCGTGCACAGCACGCCCGGGACATTCGCGATCGCGGGCAGATGTTCCTGGTCAGACCAGGCGTTGAAATCGGCTTCGGCCCCGGGTTTCACGTTGCAGGCAACGAACAGCAGTGCGCCTGCATTGCCGGGCGATGGCATTCGACCGGGCAGGAGTTGTTCGCCGACCAGGCGCACCAGCAGTTTCGTTTTGCTCGAAATGCGCCGCGACCACGGAGATTTGCCTTCAGCCTTGCGCACATAGTAGGCCGGGTCCTCCAGCACGCGCACGTTTTCCAGATCGTAGGTCGCGAGCGCGAACTGCGGATTGTCCGCGCCTATCCAGCGCTGCGCGTTGATAAAACCCTTGACGGCCATGCGCTCGGGAATGTGCTCGGTATCGTACCAGGCGTTGAATTCTTCTTCGGCGATGGTCGAGTAATCGAATGCCGCGACGAGCAGTCCAAGAGGTAGTGTCACTGGCCGGTCCGTTGACTAAAATTGGATAGTCACCTAGCGCGCGCGGAAAATCAATAGTGCGCCGGTTGCCGGGCGTGATGAAACGTAGTAATAAGAACAATAAAGCCGGTCGAATCAACAGGAGAAACCCACATGCTGGACAAACCGCTCGCCGTGCAGCTCGGTGAATTCGTCGCCCGTTTGAAATTTTCTGATCTTCCGCCCAACGTCGTCGACAAGGGCAAGGCACTCATCAACCACAGCGTGACCGTGGCGCTCGCATGCTCGAAATTGCCGCGCGTGTTGCAGGCGAAGCGGGTGACCAGGGTCGGCGCGGTGTTTGCGAACGGCGTGGCGATTTCGGTGAATAATCAATGCGATTCGTACCACATGCTCACACACCCCGGCGTGCTTATCATCCCCGCCGGTATCGGCACCGCGGAGAGCGAAGGGCGCAGCGGACAGGAACTGCTGACCGCGATCATCGCCGGCTACGAAGTGCAGTGCCGTGTGGCGCGGGACTTCATTCCGTCGACCCAGGCGCGCGGTTATCGCTCGAGCCCGACGTATGGAATTCTCGGCTGCGCCGCGACCGCGGCAAAACTGATGCGGCTCAACGACGCGCAAACGGTCAGTGCAATCGCGCTCGCGGCCAGTTTTGCCGGCAGCCTGATCGAGGGGCAGCGCACCGGTGTGATGGATGCCGATTTCGCCGAAGCGCAGGCCGCGCGCAACGGGATGTGGGCTGCCACGCTGGCCGCACAGGGGTTCGTCGGTGCGCCGACGGCGTTGGAAGGCGACGGCGGTTTCTACAACGCGTTCACCGGCAACAACAAAGGCGACCTCAGCTACACGTTCACCGGCCCGCCGAAGGCG
>JAIOOZ010000594.1 GCA_021414185.1 Betaproteobacteria bacterium | reverse complement strand
CGCGAACGGCTGGCGGCACTGGTGTTGCCGGCGCCCGCGCTTGCGCTGCGCATCGAAGCCAACGACATCCTCGTGCTGGCGGAAGAAAACCGCGAGCTTTTCCCGAGCCGCGATGGCGCGCAAGGCGAATGGCAAAAACTGGTCGAGCGCCTGCGCGCGCGGCTGGGTTCAAATGCGGTGCACGGCCTGGCAACACAGGCTGAACACCGCCCCGAACGCGCTTGGCGTACGGCCCCGCCCGGCACCGCGAGCTCAGCACCCGCGTCCGGCGCGCGCCCGCTGTGGCTGCTCTCCGCTCCGCAACCGCTGCCCGAAATCGCCACGCGGCCGCAGTACCGTGAAAACGCGCTGGCGTTTCTCGCCGGGCCCGAACGCATCGAATCCGGCTGGTGGGACGACGACGACGTCAAACGCGATTACTTTGTCGCGCAAACACCCGATCACGCGACGTTATGGATATACCGCGAACGCCGCGCGCCCGGCGGCTGGTATCTGCACGGCGTGTTCAGCTGAGTTGATGCGCAGCTGATGCACCATGCTTCCCGCACCGCCGGCGCAGTTACCCGAATACGCCGAGCTGCACTGCGTCAGCAATTTCACTTTTTTGCGCGGCGCCTCGCGCCCTGAAGAACTTGCCGCGCGCGCGGCGCAACTCAATTACACGGCGCTCGCCATCACCGACGAGTGCTCGCTTGCAGGCGCAGTGCGCGCGCATTTCGCGGCCAAAGAGCACAAATTAAAACTCATCATTGGTGCCGAGTTCCGGATTACCGGCGGACCTCGCATCGTGCTGCTCGCAACCGACCGCGCGGCCTACGGCGATTTGTCGCAACTCATCACCACCGCGCGCGGGCGCAGCGCGAAAGGCAGTTACCGCCTCGACTGGATCGATCTTGATCGCGGCGCCGGCGGTTGCCTCGCGCTGTTGATTCCCGATCAGGAACCGGACGCTCAAGCGGCACGCCACATCGCCGACCGCTTTGCCGGCCGCGCCTGGATAGCGGCGGCGCTCCTGTGCGGGCCCGACGACCGCACCCGGCTCGACCGCCTGCGCGAACTCGGCCTTGCCAGCGGCTTGCCGCTGGTCGCGGCAGGCGACGTGCACATGCACGTGCGTTCGCGCCGTCCCTTGCAGGACCTGCTGACCGCGGTGCGCCTTAACACCACCGTCGCCGACGCCAGACACGCGCTGTATGCCAACGCCGAACGTCATCTGCGCCTGCGCGTGCGGCTGGCGCAGATTTATCCCGCTGAGCTCCTGGCCGAGAGCGTGCGCATCGCCGAGCGCTGCGACTTCTCGCTCGCCAGTCTGCGCTACGAATATCCGGAGGAACTGGTGCCCGCCGGGCACACGCCGGCTTCTTACCTGCGCCTGCTGACCGAAGAAGGTTTGCGCGAGCGTTTTCCCGGCGGGACTTCCGACAAGGTGCGCAAACTCATAGAGCACGAACTCGCACTGATAACGGAATTGGCATACGAGCCTTTTTTTCTCACCGTCCACGACATCGTCAGGTTCGCGCGCAGCGAAAATATCCTGTGCCAGGGCCGCGGCTCCGCCGCCAACTCGGCGGTGTGCTACGCGCTGGGCATCACCGCGGTCGATCCCGCGCGCATGAGTGTATTGTTCGAGCGTTTCGTTTCGCGGGAACGCGACGAGCCGCCCGATATCGACGTCGATTTCGAGCACCAGCGCCGCGAAGAGGTGATCCAGTATATCTATAAAAAATACGGCCGCGACCGCGCTGCCCTCGCCGCCACCGTCATCAGCTACCGCTCGAAGAGCGCGCTGCGTGACGTCGGCAAAGCACTCGGCTTCGACCCCGCGCAGCTCGACCGGCTCGCCAAATCGCTGGCGTGGTGGGACAACCGGGAAGCGCTGCCGCAGCGGCTCACGGAAGCCGGGTTCGATCCCGCGAGTCCGCAGATCGCACGCCTGATTTCCCTCGTCGACGCACTCATCGGTTTCCCGCGCCATTTGTCGCAGCACGTTGGCGGTTTCGTGATTTCGCGCGGGCCATTGTCGCGGTTGGTGCCGATCGAAAACGCCGCGATGCCGGACCGCAGCGTGATCCAATGGGACAAGGACGATCTCGAAGCGCTCGGTTTGCTGAAAGTCGACGTGCTGGCTCTTGGCATGCTGTCCGCCATCCGCCGCGCTCTCGACATGATCAGCGCGCGGCGCGGCACGCAATTCGAAATGGCCGCTATTCCGTCCGAAGATCCCGGGGTTTATGCCATGATCCGGCGCGCCGATACGGTCGGCGTGTTCCAGATCGAGTCGCGCGCGCAGATGAGCATGTTGCCGCGCTTGCGGCCGGATAAATTCTACGATCTCGTGATCGAGGTCGCGATCGTGCGTCCCGGCCCGATCCAGGGCGGCATGGTGCATCCCTATTTACGCCGCAAGCAGGGGCTCGAGAAAGAAAGTTATCCGAGCGAAGCCGTAAGGGGCGTGCTCGAGCGCACGCTCGGCGTGCCGATATTCCAGGAACAGGTCATGCAGCTCGCGGTGGTCGCCGCCGGTTTCACGCCGGGCGAAGCCGATCTGCTGCGGCGCTCGATGGCGGCATGGAAGCGCAAAGGCGGGCTGCAGCACCTGCAGCAACGCCTCATTTCCGGAATGCTCGCGCACGGCTACCAGCGCGAGTTCGCGGAACAAATCTACCGCCAGATACTCGGTTTCGGCGAATATGGTTTTCCCGAATCGCACGCGGTCAGTTTCGCGCTGCTCGCTTATGTCTCGGCGTGGCTGAAATGCCATGAGCCGGCGGCATTTCTCGCTGCACTTCTTAACAGCCAGCCGATGGGTTTTTATGGCCCTTCGCAACTCGTGCAGGACGCGCGCCGCCACGGCGTCGAAGTGCGGCCGGTGGACGTCACGATAAGCGCGTGGGAATGCACGCTCGAATACGGCATGGATGACAAACCGGCGGTGCGCTTGGGTTTCAGCCGGGTCATCGGGTTCGCCGAAAAATCGGCCGTGCGGCTGGCCGCCGTACGCGCGCAACG
>JAIOOZ010000593.1 GCA_021414185.1 Betaproteobacteria bacterium | reverse complement strand
TTCGGGGTAATAGAACTCGACTACGTTGCTGCAGGCTTCCGGTCCGCGCGGCACTATGCTGCTGACGACCAGCACGTGCGGATACCATTCCACCATGACGTTGGGGTAATAGGTCAGCCAGATTGCGCCGTGCGGCGGCTCACGGCCTTCGTTGTAGCGCAGCACCACGTCATGCCATTTTTCATAAACTGGCGTGCCCGGGCGCGCGAGATTTTTTTTGACACCGCAGGTCTGCACGCTGTACCAATCGCCGAATTCCCAGCGCAAATCGTCGATCGACACGAAGTTGCCGAGGCCCGGGTGAAACGGCACCACGTGATAGTCCTCGAGGTAGACCTCGATGAAGGTCTTCCAGTTGCAGGGGTATTCCTCGATTTGCACGCGATCGAGGAGGTAGCCCGAAAAATCGAGATCGTGTTTGACGCCGAGCCCGGCAAGATCGCGCGCGACATCGCGCTGGCTGTTGAACAGAAGTCCATTCCAGTTCTGCAGCGGGGTGCGCCCGAGGTCAAGACAGGGGTTGCCGGGGAAATGCGGCGCGCCCAGCAATTTGCCGTCGAGCCCGTAAGTCCAGCGATGGATCGGGCACACGATGCTGTTGCGCGTGTTGCCGCGGCCTTTCAACATGATGGCCTGGCGATGACGGCAGACATTGCTGAGCAGCTCGACGCTGCCGGCGTTGCGCACCAGCGCCTGGGCGTTATCCAGGCGCTCGAGCGCATGAAAATCGCCGACTTCGGGCACCAGCAGTTCATGGCCGACATAGCCTGGCCCACGCGCGAACAGCTGGCGCTGCTCGTGCGCGTAAACCTGCGGATCGAAGTACCACTCAACAGGAAGTTGCGGGGAAGTGCGACTGAGCGCTGGCTGGCTGGCCAAGTCTGACATGCAGGGAAGTCTTTAAGCTAAGGTTGGATGGCGCGGGAGCGACGCATTAAAAGCATTTATTAACAAGCCCTTACAAATCATTGTCCGCCGATTTTCAGAAAAAGGCAATGGATTTGTTGAGCATATTGCCGTTATCTATTTTTTTTAAAATGCAAACGTCGTCGTTCAAGCGGTGCATAGTTGCGGCCGCGGCGGAACAAGTCTGACCAACGGAAGCAAGCGGGGTTCCCTCGCGCCTGTGTCGGCTTTCAGCGCGCCGCGGCGAGCGCGCGATCCAGCTCGGGAATCAGGCCGCTGGCGCGCAAGCGCGCGAAATCCGCCGGGCGGTCGACATCCCATAATGGCGGCAATTCGCGCCAGCGCCAATGCAGCGCCGCCAGCCGCTCACGCGTCGCGGCAAGTACCTGATCGCTGCCCCACGCGATATCGTTAAACAGGCTCGCGTCCCACCGCTTGAGTCCAAGCAGTACATAGCCGCCGTCTTCTGCCGGGATCAACACTGCATCATTTGCCGCGAGTGCTTTGCTGGCATCGCGCAAATTCTCCGGTGCTATCGCCGGGCAATCGGTGCCTATGATCAGCACGCGCGACACCGCTGCGAGCGTAGCTGCGGCCGCGTGCTGCATGCGCGCGCCCAGGTCGCCGTCGCACTGGGTCAAGCCGGCGATGTCGTGGCGTTGCTGGCACGCCGCTAACAGCGGGTGTTGCGCCGACGGCGCGCACCAGAGTTCGACGCGGCCAACGGCGGCTGCGATCGCAGTGGCAAGGGTGCGCTCGAGCAAAGCGTTTTGCAGCGCGGCGGCGCCAGCGGTGCCGAGCAGCGGGATGAGGCGTGTTTTTGCCGCACCGGGCTCGGGGGCCCGCGCGAAGACCAGTATGCGCGTTTCAGGTGTGCGGGCTGCGGCGCTATAACGCATCGCAAGGCGGGCCGGGTCGGCGCCCAGAAAATATTCGAGGCGCAGCCGCCACATCAGCAAGATGGTGCGCCATATGCCATGTTGTTCCCAACGGCGCGGCGAAACAACGATGCATTCGCGCAGACATAACGGCGCGTCGCGGGACTTCGCAGTCTTGCACAGCGCAATATCTTCCATCAGTGAAATCATCGGAAAGCCGCCGATTTCTGCAAACAGCGCGCGTGTCATGAAAAGACCCTGGTCACCGGTCGCTATGCCCGACCAGCGCGAGCGTAAATTCATCATGGCGGCGACGATCTTCAGTAGCAGATGCGTGCTCGCGAGCTCGACATCGAAGCGGCCCCATTGTTTTCCACTGGCGGCAAGGCCAGCGAGAATCGCGCGGTCGGCGTCAGCCGGGAGTGTGCAGTCCGCATGCAGGAACAGCAATACATTGCCGTGCGCGACGGCAGCGCCGGCATTCATCTGCGAGGCGCGGCCGCGCGGCGCATCGAGAACACGGTCGGCGAGAGATGCCGCCAACGCCGTGCTGCCGTCGCTGCTGCCACCGTCCACCACTATGACCTCCACGCCGCGCTGCCGCAGCGGCTGCAGGCGTTCGAGCGTTTCCGCGATGCGTGCGGCCTCGTTCAAGCAGGGAATCACGATGGACAGGGCCGGCAGCGCGCTCATGGTTTGAAGTTGTTCAGCGTCCAGTCGTATTCCAGATAAGAGATCGTCGCCCGCCCAGCGGCAATCTGCTGTTGGTGCGCGGGTTGGTCGGCAAGAAACCGCGCATAACGCGCGAGAAACTGCCCGGTCGTCGTTACGGCCTGCGCGCCACCGCCGATTCCCCGGTAACCGCTGGTCCAGTCGGTTTTGTACCAGAGGAATATTTTCGACACTTCGAGCGTGTTCTTGTCAGCGTTGTAGCGGTTGCGCGAGCGGTCGGACAGAAAACGCCGCGTCTGCTCTTCGAGCTGTGTTTCGAGTTTGTCCGCGACGTACGCTTCCCACCGCAGCAATGGACAGCCGATCGCAGCGCAGTTGACCGCGAAGTGCACGCGCGGCTCGTCGTAATTCCCGGGCTTGCGCAGCCATTCGTGCTCGATCTGGTCAAGCGTCGAATCGCGGCCGAACAGCCGGAAGAATTTATCTTTCCACGGATCGCCGAATACGCTGCCGAAATCGCGTATCGACTTCAGGTCGGGATAACGCGTCAGAATTTTTTCGACGGTAAACGCATTGTAGGCGTTGATGAGGAAAGCCATTTGCCGCGGCTTGTCCCAGCCTTTGAATTCCGTCTCGGATACCGCCGACAGGCTGGCGAGATAGGATTTGAGCGCCGGGCGGTCCGGCGCAATCACGGCATAGCGCACCTGGCTGGCCGCGCCATTGTTGATCAGCACGACGTGTTTTGCGAGCAACGCCGTCCATGCGGCGTGCGTGTGGTCAAAGTCGGCGTGTGCCGCACTGGCAAAGGCGAGGGCGGCAATGCCCAGCACCGCCATGCGAACCCGCATCTGCATCATAAATACGGTTATGACGCGGGGCGGGCGGAATCAAACGCCGGGCGTTTGTCGCTTGCCAGCGCCGGCAATTGGCCGATGACACCGGCAAGGCTGCCATCGTCGCGGCCCCACGCATTCAATGCCTGCGCAAAGCTTAGTTGTCCTTGCGTGACCTGCGCACGCTTCCAGACGCCGGCGGCGAATTTGTTCGCTTCCGCCAGCGTCGGATACGAATGCATGGTGCCGAGTATCTTGTTGAGTCCCAACCCATGCTTCATCGCCAGCACGAATTCGGCAAGCAAATCACCCGCGTGCTCGCCGACTATGGTGGCGCCGAGAATTTTGTCGCTGCCAGGGGCGGTCAGGACTTTGACTACGCCATGCGCTTCCTCATCGGCGATGGCGCGGTCCAGATCCGCAATCGCGTACGTGGCGACTTCATGCGCAACACCTTTTTCACGCGCCTCCTGTTCGTTGAGGCCGACGCGCGCAACTTCAGGTTCGGTGTAAGTTGCCCATGGAATCACCGAATAATCGACTTTGAACATTCTGAACCTGCCGAACAGCGCGTTGACCGCTGCATACCACGCCATGTGGGCCGCCGTATGCGTGAATTGATAAGGTCCTGCAACGTCGCCGCAGGCATATATGTTGGGATAGCGCGTTTGCAGGTATTCGTTGATTTCCACGGTGCGCGCAGCAGTCGAAGGAATGCCGAGTTCTTCGAGACCATAACCTTCGGTGTTGGCGACGCGGCCGACCGCGCACAGTAATTCGTCGAATGGAATTCTGATCTCGGTCCCGGCGTGCCCGACGACCAGTATTTTTTCACCGCTTTCGACTACGATCCGCTGCGCCTTGTGCCCGACCATCACTTTGATGCCTTCGGCGGTGAAGCGCCGCATGACCATTTCCGAAATCTCGGGGTCTTCGCGCACCATCAGCCGCGGCAGCATTTCGACCTGCGTCACCGCGGAGCCGAAGCGGGCGAAGCATTGCGCGAGTTCGCATCCGACGGGGCCGCCGCCGAGCACGACCAGCCGTTTGGGCAGGGTGCGCAGTGCCCAGACCGTGTCGGAGGTGAGTGGATTCATTTCCCGCAGTCCGGGTATCGGCGGTATGAAAGGGCGCGCGCCGGCGGCGATCACGATATTTTTGGTCGTCAGCGTGCGCTTGCCGGCGTTGGTAGTGATTTCCACGGTCCATGGCGACGTAATTTTCGCTTTCCCCATGACGCAGTCGACGCCCAACTCGGTGTAGCGTGCAATCGAATCGTGCGGTTCGATCGTCTTGACCACCCGTTGCACCCGCTCCATCACTTCGGCGAAGTCGAATTCTACCGTTGCCGATTTCATGCCGAACTCCCGCGCGCGCTGTGCGTGCGCCAGGAATTTGGCCGAGCGGATCAGCGCTTTCGACGGCACGCAGCCGGTATTCAGGCAGTCGCCGCCCATCTGGTGTTTTTCGATCAGCGTGACTTCGGCTTTCACCGCCGCCGCGATGTAGGCGGTGACGAGGCCCGCCGATCCCGCGCCGATGACGATGACGTTGCGGTCGAAACGCGCGGGTTTCGGCCACTTTGCATAGACCTTGCGTGCTTTGATGGCGTTCACCATCCACTTTGCAATGAACGGGAATATCCCCAGCAGGGTGAACGCGATGATCAGCGTCGGCGAGAGGATGCCGCGCAGCGATTCGATTTTGCCGATCTCGGTGCCGGCATAAACGTAGACAATGGTGCCCGCGAACATGCCGAGCTGGCTGACCCAGTAGTAAGTCCACGTTTTGATGGGGGTGAGTCCCATGACGAGATTGATGACGAAAAACGGAAACGCCGGCACCAGGCGCAGCGTGAACAAATAAGACGGGCCGTCCCTGGCAATGCCGGCGTTGATGGCGGCGAGTTTGTCGCCGAATTTGCCCTGGATGGAGTCGCGCAGCACGAACCGCGCCAGCAGAAAGGCGAGTGTTGCGCCCAGCGTGGAGGCGAACGATACGATTACTGTTCCCCACACGAGTCCAAAGATAGCGCCCGCGGCCAGCGTCATGACGGTGGCACCCGGAAAAGAGAGCGCGGTGACGGCGACGTAAATCGCAAAGAAAATGGCTGCCGTCGCTACGGCATGAGCCGAATAGTAGTCGTTGATCGCTGCCTGCTGCGACTTGAAATAGTCGAGCGTGAAATAGTGGGCGAGATCAAATGCGAAGAACGCCGCGATCAGGCCGATGACGGCGACTGCGGCCAGAAGTTTGCTCTTGCGCATGGCTGGGCTCTGGTCAGGCCGGCTGCCCGGCGTCATGGGCTGTGGTCAGCCGGCGATCGCGCCGCCGCAGCTCGAACCCTGGCCCGCGGTACAGCCATAGCAGTGGTCGGCGACCATGATGGGGTGGTGCGCGAGGTCGACGCCGATCAGGTCGCGCAAATGCGTATGCGCGCGCCCCTTGTGCGCGAGCGGCAGGCCGAGCATCTGGTTGAAATCGCAATCGTAGGCGTAGCCGCGCCAATCGACGCTGATGAGGCTGCGGCACATCACGCGGTCGAGATTGGCAGGTTGATAGGCGTTCTTGAGGAGATCCATATAGTGCTCGAACTGGCCTTTTGAGATCAGCATGCTGCCGAAACGTTGTATCGGCATGTTGGTGATGACGTAGAGCTGGTTGAATTCAATGCCGTACTGTTCACCCAGACGCGCGTGGTAATCGGTTTCGAGCTGCTGCTGCGGGGGCGGCAGCACCGCACCTTGCGGGTTGTAGACCAGATTCAGCGTGAGTCCCGAACCCGGCCGGCCATAGCCGAGGCCGTTAAGCATCTGCAGCGCGCGTATGCTGGTGGCGAAGACACCGTCGCCGCGCTGGCGGTCGACATTTTCTTCAAGATAGCAGGGTAGCGAAGCGACGACTTCGACCTGCTGGTCGGCCAGAAACTGTGCGAGGTCGTCCTGGCCCGGCTGCTCGAGTATGGTCAGGTTGCAGCGGTCCATGACATGCACCTTGAGATCGCGCGCGGCGCGCACCAGATCGCGGAAATGCGGATTGAGCTCGGGCGCTCCCCCGGTCACGTCCAGTTTGGTCACGCTGGAGGCCTGGATGAAGGCGAGTACGTCGTTGACGGTCTCGCGCGTCATCATCTCGGTGCGGGTGGGGCCGGCATTCACGTGGCAGTGCACGCACGACTGGTTGCATTTGTAGCCGAGATTGACCTGCAGAGCCTCGAGCCGGGCGCGCCGGATCGCGGGAAAATCCGAGTCCCGCATCAGCGGCAGGGTAGCGTGCATTACCGGTGCTCCATCAGTTGATTCGATTGGCGATTCATCGTGGTGCTGCTGCGATTGTTGCTTGCGCACGGCGCGCAGCGGGTCATTGTGCGGAATTTGCGCTTGCCTGTCACTATATGAGAGTCGTATGAGGAGCTTTTTCCTTACAACTTGCGTTGACCGCAAGCCTCTGATTGCGCTATGTTTGCGGTTTACCCCGGCGTCATTGCCTGCGCATGCCCAAAACAACAACCAAAGCAGAATCCGCTCCGACATTCGAAAGCGCGCTTGCCGAGCTTGAAACCATCGTTACGCGCATGGAAGACGGGCAGCTTTCGCTCGAGCAATCGCTGACCGCTTACAAGCGCGGCGCCGAGCTGCTCAAGCTGTGCCAGGCGCAACTGGCGGACGCCCAACAGCAGGTCAAGGTCCTCGAAGCCGGCACCCTGAAGAATTTTGCCGGTGGCGACGACGACTGATTTTAAAGCCTGGGCAGCGGCGCACCAGCAACGCATAGAGACGCAGTTGCAGGCGGTATTGCCGAGTCCCGAGGTGGCGCCGCCGCGCCTGCACCAGGCCATGCGCTACGCCGTCCTCGGCAGCGGCAAGCGCGTGCGTCCGTTGCTGGCGTTCGCCGCGGGTGAAATTACCTCCGCCGATCCGGCGCGCGTCGCCATCGCTGGCGCCGCCGTCGAATTGATACACGCTTATTCGCTCGTGCATGATGATTTGCCGTGCATGGACGACGACGTTCTGCGGCGCGGCAAACCGACCTGCCACGTCGAGTTCGACGAAGCTACTGCGTTACTGGTCGGCGATGCCCTGCAAAGCCTGGCGTTTCAGCTGCTGTCGGAATATCGGGTGGCCGATGACACGGCGGTTCAGCTGGAGATGCTCAAGCTGCTCGCCGCCGCATCCGGTTCGCGCGGCATGGCAGGCGGGCAGGCGATCGACCTCGCGGCAGTCGGCGCGAGCTTGAGTCTGCCGGAACTCGAATTCATGCATATTCACAAAACGGGCGCCATCATACGGGCGGCGACACTGCTGGGCGCGCATTGCGGCAGCCGTCTCGAAGAGCGCGCACAGGCCAAGCTCGATCACTTTGCGAAGTGTATAGGCCTCGCATTTCAGGTCGTCGACGACGTACTCGATACCGAAGCCAATACCGCAACCCTGGGTAAAACGGCCGGCAAAGACGCGCAGCAGAACAAGCCGACGTACGTTACCGTGCTGGGCACCGCTGAATCGAAAAAACTCGCCGCCGGGCTGCGCGAGGATGCGCTGGCCGCACTGGAGGGTTTCGGCGGCCGCGCGCAGCGCCTGCGCGAACTCGCGGATTTCATAGTGCTGAGAAAGTTCTGATGTACGATTTGCTGCAGACCATCAACGACCCCGCTGACTTGCGCAAGCTCGAGCGCCGGCAATTGCCGCAAGTCGCGCAGGAGCTGCGCCAGTTCCTGCTCGACTCGGTGAGCCAGACCGGCGGGCATCTGTCGTCCAATCTCGGTACCGTCGAGCTCACCATTGCCCTGCATTACGTATTCGATACGCCGCACGATCGCCTGGTATGGGACGTCGGCCACCAGACTTACGGCCACAAGGTGCTGACCGGCCGCCGCGAAGGCATGCAGAAATTGCGCATGTGGGAAGGTATTTCGGGTTTCCCGCGCCGCGAGGAAAGCGCTTACGACACTTTCGGCACCGCGCATTCGAGCACATCCATCAGCGCTGCGTTCGGCATGGCGGTCGCCAGCCGCATTGCCGGCATTCCACGGCATTGCGTGGCGATCATCGGCGATGGCGCGATGAGCGCGGGCATGGCGTTCGAGGCGATGAATAATGCGGGTGATGCCGACACCAATTTGCTGGTGATACTGAACGACAACGACATGTCGATATCGCCGCCGGTCGGCGCGCTCAACAAATATCTGGCCAAACTGATGTCGGGGCGCTTTTACGCCGCCGCGAAGCGCGCCGGCACCAAGGTGCTCGGCGAATTCGCCAAGCGTGCCGAGGAACACGTCAAAGGCATGGTGACTCCGGGCACCATGTTCGAGGAATTCGGCTTCAATTACATCGGGCCGATCGACGGCCACGATCTCGATGCGCTGGTACCCACGCTGAAAAACATCAGCGAGCTGAAAGGCCCGCAGTTCCTGCACGTGGTGACGCGCAAGGGGCAGGGTTATAAGCTCGCCGAGGCCGATCCCGTGCTGTATCACGGCGTCTCGAAGTTCAAGCCCGACGACGGCATAGTGGGCGGCAAGACCGGCGGCAAGCCTACCTACACGCAGATATTCGGCGATTGGCTCTGCGACATGGCGGCGCGCGACCCGCGGCTGGTCGGTATCACGCCCGCGATGCGCGAAGGCTCCGGGCTGGTGCGTTTTTCGGAGCTCTACCCGGACCGGTATTTCGACGTCGGCATTGCCGAGCAGCACGCGCTGACGTTCGCCGCGGGGCTCGCCTGCGAAGGCTGCAAGCCGGTGGTGGCGATATATTCGACGTTTCTGCAGCGCGCCTACGATCAGTTGATACACGACGTCATGATCCAGGACCTGCCGCTGGTGCTGGCGATCGACCGCGGCGGGCTGGTCGGCGCGGATGGCGCCACGCATAACGGCAGTTTCGACATTTCCTATCTGCGCTGCCTGCCCAACATGACGGTGATGACGCCCTCCGACGAGAACGAGTGCCGGCAGATGCTGTATACCGCGTTCCAGATGAATTCACCGGTGGCCGTGCGTTATCCGCGCGGGGCCGGGCCCGGCACGCCGATTGAGCGCGAGATGCAGGCGCTCACCGTCGGCAAAGGCGAGATACGCCGCAGAGGGAAGAAGCTGGCGTTGATGTCGAAGAAAATCGCGATCCTGGCGTTCGGCAGCATGGTCAAGCCGGCGCTCGATGCCGCGGAAGAGCTCGATGCGACGGTTGCCAACATGCGCTTCGTCAAGCCGCTCGATGAGGCGCTGGTCGCGGAACTTGCGAACTCTCACGATCTGCTGGTGACGGTCGAAGAGAACGTCATCATGGGCGGCGCCGGCAGCGCGGTGCTCGAAGCGCTGCAACGCCGCCGCATCAAGGCTTCCGTGCTGCTGCTAGGGTTGCCTGACCATTTTGTCGATCACGGCGATCCGGCGCTGCAATTGAAGAGTTGCGGGCTCGACAAGGACGGCATACTGGCGTCGATACGGGCCAAACTCGCCGAGTAGCCGCGTAGAATACCCATCTGTGCTGACCTGAGCTCAATTTGGAGCGGAGTCCCGATCCCATGGCAAAAATGAAAAAGAACACGACCGCCGCCGCGCGCGGCAATGCGGCGAACGGCTATGTCAGGATCGAACAGTACAATTCCGGTACGGTAGAGCGCGTCGCCGGGAATTACCGCGAAATCCTCAAGGCACTCGGCGAGGACCCGGAACGCGAAGGTTTGCTCAAGACGCCCGAGCGCGTGGCCAAGGCGCTGCAGTACCTGACGCACGGCAAAGGCCTCGATCCGGCGGCGATACTGCGCTCCGCGATGTTCAAGGAAGAGTACCAGCAGATGGTGATCGTCAAGGACATCGAGGTCTACTCGTTGTGCGAGCATCACATCCTGCCGTTCTTCGGCAAGGCGCACGTCGCTTACATTCCCAACGGACACATCGTGGGCCTGTCGAAAATCCCGCGCGTAGTCGATGCGTTCGCGCGCCGGCTGCAGGTGCAGGAGAGGCTGACGGTGGAAATCCGCAATTGCATACAGGACACGCTGAAGCCGCTGGGCGTTGCGGTGGTGATCGAAGCGCAGCACCTGTGCATGATCATGCGCGGCATCCAGAAACAGCATTCGGTCGCGACCACTTCCGCATTCACCGGGGAATTCCAGCAGGACAGAACCCGCGCGGAATTCATGCGCCTCGTTTCCAAGCGCGGCGACTGACCGCCGCCCCGGCGCCTTTTCCGATCCTGACCCACGCATGAGCCAAACCAGCGAATCCATCGTCGAGCAGGTGCTGCCCGACGTGCGCAAAGGCCGCATGTTGATCCTGGTCGACGATGAGGACCGCGAAAACGAGGGCGATCTCTTCGTGGCGGCCGATCGTGCGACGCCCGAGGCGATCAATTTCATGGCGACGCAGGCGCGCGGCCTGGTGTCGCTGGCGTTGACCGAGCAGCGCATGCGCGAACTGGGCCTCGCGCTGATTGCAGACGATTCCGGCAACCAGAGCAAGTTCGGCACCGCGTTTGCGACACCAATCGATGCGCGCGAAGGCGTGGGGTCCGGCATGTCGGCGCAGGATCGCGCGCGCACCATTGCGGTGGCGATTGCGGATGGCACCAAGCCGGGTGATTTGATCCGCCCGGGACGCCTGCAGACGCTGCGCGCGCGTGAGGGCGGTGTGCTGGCGCGGCGCGGGCATACCGAAGCGGCGGTCGATATCGCGCGCTTGGCGGGGCTCAAAGCGGCCGGCGTGATCTGCGAAATCATGAATGCAGACGGCAGCATGGCGCGCCTGCCGGAACTCGAAAAATTCGCGGCGAAGCACTCCATCAAGATCCTCAAAATCGCCGACTTGATCGAGTATCGCCGGCACGAGCGCCAGGTGCGGCGCAAATCCGAGACCGTGCTGCCGACGCGCAAGGCCGGCAACTGGCGACTGATGGTCTACAGCGATGATCTGGAAACCACGCTTTACGTTGCGCTGGTGAAAGGTGAAATCAAGCCGGACGCACCGACCCTGGTGCGCCTGCATTCCCAGTGCCTGACAGGGGACGTCTTCGGGTCGGAGCGTTGCGATTGCGGTGAGCAGCTTGAAGCCGCCATGACGTCGATCGAGCAGGCTGGCAGCGGGGTGGTGGTTTACATGTTCGACGAAGGGCGCGGCATCGGATTGCTGAACAAGATCCGTGCTTATGCACTGCAGGACCAGGGCCAGGACACGGTGGAGGCCAACCACACGCTGGGTTTTGCCGCGGACATGCGCGACTTCAAGACCGGCGCGCATATCCTGTTCGATCTCGGCGTGCGCGAAGTGCGCCTGCTGACCAACAACCCCGAGAAGGTCAAGGCGCTCGAAGACTATGGCTTGAAAGTGACGGAACGCGTTGCCATCGAAGTGCCGCCGCGTTCAGCCAACCGCAATTATCTGCAGACCAAGCGCACCAAGTTCGGGCACCTGCTGTCGCTGGGGGAGAAAAAGGATTGAGGAGTGGGGAGAGCGAAGCGAGGGGCGGAGGATTGAGTAGTTCGAATTCCATAGCCCTCAATCCTCAATCCTAGAACCTCTTTTTCAGCGTCATCGTTTCGCCGTCGCGTTTCATTTCCATGCGGTTCAGGAAACTCATGCCGAGCAGCACGATAGGTTGCGAGCCGCTGGTAACGACACCATCGACATTGTTGAGCGTAATGTCGCCCAGGCGCACTTCATCCAGTTTGACCCGGTAGGCCGGCACCACGCCATTTGCGGTCGACATTGCCGCTTTCTGGCCGGCAAGGTAGTTGATGCCAAGACTCCTGGCTTCTTCACTGCCGAGCAAAATGAAAGTGGCGCCGGTATCGACCAGAAAACGCACCGATCTGCCGTTGATTTGCCCATTGGCGATGAAATGACCGCTGCCGTCGGCGTTCAACGAAACGCTCTGGCTGCCCGAGCTGGCGGAACCGCCGCCGGAGACGAGGCGTTCGTTCTGCCCCAGTTTCACGGTTTGCCGCTTGCCGCCAAGCTCGAACACCGCGGAATCGCCGGCGATGCCCACCAGCTTGACGCCCTCCGGCGACGACTCTCCCACTGCGAGCCAGCGCGGTTTTCCGCCATCGATGACGAGCAGCGCCTTGTTGCCGACGATGCCGTTCAGATTGACGTCGGCCGCTCCGGCGTCAGCTGGCCACAAGCCGGCGCCCGCCGATAGAAATAGCAGAATCGTTAAAGTATGATGAAGGAACTTAGACACGTTGCAAATTTTCCACGTTGCAAACATTCCGCACATGAAGCCAGTTGCCATTTTCCGGCACGCGCCCACCGAAGGTCCGGGTTATTTTGCCACATATCTTGATCGCCACCGTATCCCGTGGCAGATCATCGGCGTCGATGTGGGAGAAGCCGTGCCGGCCGATCCGCGCGCATTCAGCGGCCTTGTTTTCATGGGTGGGCCGATGAGCGTAAACGACGATCTGCCATGGATAGCGCCGGTACTGAAACTGATACACGACGGCGTTGCAGCCGGCGTGCCGGTGCTGGGCCATTGCCTGGGTGGCCAGTTGATGTCCAAGGCGCTGGGCGGCGCCGTCTCGCGCAATCCCGTCAAGGAAATCGGCTGGGGCGAAGTGGCGGTGGTGGATGCGCCGGCGGGGCGCCAGTGGTTCGGCCACGTTACGCCATCATTCACGTCGTTTCACTGGCACGGCGAAACCTTCACGGTGCCGCCGGGTGCTGAACGTGTGCTGACCAACCAGCATTGCGAGAACCAGGCTTTCGCGCTCGGCAAGCACCTCGGCATGCAATGCCACATCGAGATGACGCCTGAAATGATCGATTCGTGGTGCGAAAGCGGCGCCGGCGAGATCGGCCGCAGCAAGAGCCCGGCGGTGCAATCCATTGCCGTCATCAAGGAAGCGAGCGAGCAGGGTCTTGCCACGCTGCACGCCGTCGCTGATGGCGTGTACGACCGTTGGACTGAAGGACTTACGCGCTAGAACCTGTGCGTTTCACCTGGAGTTGGCGCGCTGAGGCGCCAGCTCAGTCGCGAAAATTCCTGAACTGCAGCGGCACCTCGGTAATGGTTCTTTTCACCAGCGTGATGACTTCCTGCAGCGTGTCTTTCTTGGGGCCGGAAACGCGCACCACGTCGCCCTGGATCGCGCCCTGCGCTTTCATTTTCTGTTCCTTAAGCAGCTTGACGATTTTCTTGGCGAGTTCCTGCTCGAGGCCTTCCTTGACGGTGAGCGGCTGTTTGACGGTGTCGCCGGTGGTTTTTTCAATGGCGCCGGCGTCCAGCGAACGCACATCGACGGCGCGTTTTGCGAGCTTGCCGGTCAGCACGTCCTTGACCTGTCCCAGCTTGAAATTGTCGTCCGCGAAGACCATCAGTACTTTCTTGTCGCCTTGCTCCTGGATTTCAACGCGCGCGTCCGAGCCCTTGAAATCGAAGCGGTTGGTGACTTCTTTGTTGCACTGGTCGACCGCGTTTTTTATTTCAACGTGGTTGACTTCGGAAACGATATCGAACGATGGCATGTGGATTCCCCTGCTGTTAACGTCGTTTCAATTTGACCGAATATGACATGACCGGCAATGCCGTGGCGTCGTCAAACTCCGCCGCCGCCTCGATGGCGAAGCGCGCGATGTCTTCAGCCGAGCGTTTGGGATCGTCGTATACGCCATACATCGCGCCCAGCGCCACGTCGGTGCCGCTGCCGATGGCGTAGAACTTGACGTACTCCTGCACCGTGCGGTGAGCGCCCACGCCGAAAATGCCGTGAGGATTGGCGAGCAGCACGTCAAAGCGGCTCGATTCAAGGGAATCGTCTTTGTCGCTCACGGTGACGAGGAAGTACTGGTCCTTGAGCGCCGTGTGAAATACCTGCCAGGTTTTGAAAATGTGGATGGTGCTGTCAAAGCGCGCTTTTACTTTCGGCTGGGTAAAGTAGTCGCGCATGATGGTTTTGAAGGTGGCAGAACCCGACGCGCCGATGAAGGTGTCACCGGCGCGCACGATCTTGTCGTTGTTCGCGATATAGGCAGCCGACTCCTTGCCGGTGCCCCATTTGGTCAGCGTGTCGGCGGCGATGGCGGCGCGCCCGTTCTTTTTGACTACGGCGATGGTGGTCATGCCGGCAGCCGGTTCAGCCGAAGTGGCAGACGTAGTCGAGCGTCTCCAGCGCTTCAATGTCGAAGCTCGCGTTGGCAGGTACTTTAAAGCTCTCGCCCGCGCGATAAGTGCGCCAGTCGCTCTCGCCGGGGAGTTTCGCGCGGCAGCGGCCGGCGATGATTTCCATGATTTCCGGCTCGGCGGTCTTGAACGTCAGCTTCGCCGGCAGAATCACGCCGACCGATTTGCGGCTGCCGTCCGCGAAGTGTACGGTGTGGCTCACGCATTTGCCGTCGAAAAAGACATTCGCTTTTTTGGTGACGCTGACGTTGTCGAATTTCGTCATGGGGTTTCCTATTTGCGCTTGCGCTGTAAGTTGGCGGCGATGCGCATGCGCAGCGCGTTCAGCTTGATGAAGCCGGCGGCGTCCATCTGGTTGTAAGCGCCCTGGTCGTCTTCGAAGGTCGCGACTTTCGGATCGAACAGCGAGTCGTGGTCCGAATCGCGGCCGACGACGATGACATTGCCCTTGTAGAGCTTGATGCGCACCCAGCCGTTGACGCGCGCCTGCGAGGCGTCGATCATGGTCTGCAGCATTTTGCGCTCGGGGCTCCACCAGTAGCCGTTGTAGATCAGCGAAGCGTAGCGCGGCATCAGGTCGTCCTTCAGATGCGCGACTTCGCGGTCGAGCGTGATCGATTCGATCGCGCGGTGGCCTTTAAGCATGATGGTGCCGCCAGGCGTTTCGTAGCACCCGCGCGATTTCATGCCGACATAGCGGTTCTCGACGAGATCGAGGCGGCCGATGCCGTGCTTGCCGCCCAACTGGTTGAGCTTCTCCAGCACTCTGGCGGGCGTGAGTTTCTTGCCGTTGATGCCGACGATGTCGCCACGCTGGTATTCGAGGTCGACGTATTCGGCGCGGTTGGGCGCTTTTTCCGGCGACACCGTCCAGCGCCACATTGATTCTTCGGGCTCGCGCGACGGGTCTTCGAGGATGCGGCCTTCAAAAGAGATGTGCAGCAGGTTGGCGTCCATCGAGTAGGGCGAGCCGCCTTTTTTCTTCATCTCGACCGGGATGCGGTGCTTCTCGGCATACTTGAGCAGCTTCTCGCGCGAAGTGAGGTTCCATTCGCGCCATGGCGCGATCACGTGAATATTGGGTTCCAGCGCGTAGTAGCCGAGTTCGAAACGTACCTGGTCGTTGCCTTTACCGGTCGCGCCGTGGCTCACCGCGTCGGCACGCGTTTTTTTCGCGATCTCGATCTGGCGCTTGGCGATCAGCGGCCGTGCGATCGATGTGCCCAGCAAATATTCGCCCTCGTAAATGGCATTGGCGCGGAACATCGGGAACACGAAATCGCGCACGAATTCTTCGCGCAGGTCGTCGATGAAGATTTCCTTCACGCCCATCTTTTTCGCCTTGGCGCGCGCGGGCGCGACTTCCTCGCCCTGGCCGATGTCGGCGGTGAAGGTGACGACTTCACAGTGATAAGTGTCCTGCAGCCATTTGAGAATGACCGAGGTGTCGAGGCCGCCGGAATAGGCGAGCACTACTTTCTTGATATCAGGCATGGCGGAGTGGTTCCGGAAGGCGAAAAACGCAGATTTTAAGCGCCGCAGGCGCCGAGAGCCAGCAAAATCAGCGCGGGAGCGCGAGGGACTTGAGAGGTTCCGCCGCCGTATCGAGTGCGGGGATATCGGCGGCATTTACTTTGATGATGGCCCTGGCGCGGGCATCGACCAGCGGGGCGCTGCCTGGCTTCTTCAGCTCGGGCAGCGCCGCGGCAAGTCCCTGCATCATGGCGGGCGTCAAAGCGTCGAGAGCCGGGCGGATATCCCTGGCGAGGTCGCGCACCCCGACGAACTTCGGCTGGTTGGCTGCCTGCCATTCTTTAAAGCGGGTGCGCTGGATGACTTTCGAAGCTTCGATCTGGGCGCGGAAGAAGTCGCGGGCGACGGCGGCGTCCAGACCGTAGTCCGCCGCTTGTCTGCCGAGGCCATCGATAATTTCGCGTTCGCGCGGCAGGTCTTCGATGGCCGCGCCGCTGTTCCACTTGTTGCGCGCGACGTCGTCCATGTGGCCGAGCCGCTGCTGGATCAGCTGCAGAACGTGGTCGATTTTCTCGACATCGGCGGCGGGCGGTTGCGCTGCGCATCCCGACAGCAGCAGCGTAAGCAGCGTGGAGAAAACCAGCGGCGCAGCACGCGCCTCACCCCTCACGCTTCACCCCTCACGCTTCTTAAACAATAGTCCGGCCGAGCAGCAGGTATTCCATCAGCGCTTTTTGCACGTGCAGCCGGTTCTCGGCTTCGTCCCACACCACGCTTTGCGGGCCGTCGATGACTTCAGCGGCGACTTCTTCGCCGCGGTGCGCGGGCAGGCAGTGCATGAACAGCGCGTCGGGTTTGGCCATGCGCATCATCTCGGCATCGACCTGCCAGTCTTCGAAATCGTGCTTGCGCTCGGCGTCTTCGGCCTCCATGCCCATGCTGGTCCACACGTCGGTGGTGATGAGGTCGGCGCCGCGCGCCGCTTCGAGCGGATCGCTGAAGGACTCGAAATGGCTGTCGTCGTAAATCCCGGCACGATCGGGCTCCACTTCGTAGCCCGGCGGTGTCGAGACGTGGACGTTGAAGTCGAGGATGGTCGCCGCCTGCAGCCAGGTGTTGCAGACGTTGTTCGAGTCGCCTATCCAGGTCACGGTCTTGCCGCGGATGGAGCCGCGATGCTCGATG
>JAIOOZ010000458.1 GCA_021414185.1 Betaproteobacteria bacterium | reverse complement strand
CCATCAAGGGGGAGGGGATCGATTTTTGACACAGTAGTATCAGACGAAACTATCTTACGGTTCGTCGGCCGGCGTGACTTCGGCGCCGACGCGCTCCACAATCAGTTTGTAATGCTCGGGCCGGCGGTGCGCCGCGAAGTTGAACACCGTGCGCTTCAGATCGGTGGCGAGGTCAAGGTCGGCATTGACGCAGATCACTTCGTCTTCTTCACTCAGGGATTTCGCCGCAATCTCGCCCGTCGGTGAGACGATCAGCGAATGCCCGAACATGCGGTTGCCGTCCTCGAAGCCGCATTTCGCCGCTTCGACGAGCCAGATCGCGTTTTGATACGCCATCGCCTGCGCCGTGATGAGATGATGGTGCACGCGCAGCGCGGGCGGCTCGGGATAGTCGAGGTTCTCGCTCGGCGTGTTGAAGCCGAGTGCCACGATTTCCGCGCCCTGCAGCGCCAGCACGCGGAACGCCTCGGGCCAGCGCCGGTCGTTGCAGATCATCATGCCGGTGATCGCGTCCATGAAATTCCAGACGCGAAAGCCGAGGTTGCCGACTTCGAAGTACTTTTTCTCCAGATGCTGGAACTTCGCCTTGGGCTTGTGCTCGGCGTGGCCGGGCAGATGGATCTTGCGGTACTTGCCGACGAGAGTGCCGTCAGGGCCGACCAGGATCGACGTGTTGAAGCGGCGCGTGCGGCCTTCTTCCTGCGTCAGCTCCCCATAACCGATATAGAAGCCGATGCCGAGCTTCTTCGCTTCGTCGAACAGCGGCTGCGTCTCGGCGGATGGAATCGTGGCTTCGTAAAACTTGCGGTCGGTCTCGGCCTGGTCTTCATACCAGTAGCGCGGGAAGAACGTCGAGAACGCGAGCTCCGGGAACACCACGAACTTCGCGCCCATGCTGTGCGCGTCGCGGAGCATTTTCACGAGCCGCTTCGTGGCGGTCGTTCGCGTATCGGCAAGGTTGAGTGGGCCGAGTTGGGCGGCGGCGATTTTCAGGTGTCGGGACATGTGTGCCTCGGATTAGTTAAATACAAACTCAAATTAAAATGAGCCGCAGATCACCGCAGATACATGCGAATAAACTGCACGGTCGTCGTTCCCGCGCAGGCGGGAACCCAGGAGATCTAATTCGTCTGGATACCCACCTGCGTGGGTATGACGGTCAAATACCTCAATCAAATATCTGCGTTCATCCGCGTTCATCTGCGGCTCCGCCCCGGTTTAGCTAGGCCGCTGGAGTGTTGGCAATTCCCGCGTGAACAAACGCCGGCCGCGCTTGAAACCGGCGAGCGGCAGCGCGCATTTGGCAATGACGTCGGAGGGCCGAGTCTCGCCCCACACCACGAGGTCCGCATC
>JAIOOZ010000457.1 GCA_021414185.1 Betaproteobacteria bacterium | reverse complement strand
GCGTTGCTCGTCTTGCCAATACAGTAAGTATTGGCTTCACCGGGCGCCTTGCCCTCACCAATTCTGGCAGCAACGCACACGTGTTTCATGCTGTTACAGACTCCTAATTTCGGCGGTCCCGCCCTGCGCTTCGTCGAGCATGCGGAAAATCTCGGTCGCTTCTTTCGCGATGGCGTCCGCGATATCGTTGAGCATCTTGATGCCTTTGGCCACCGTGGCGTGCTCGGGCGCGCCATACCAGCCGGTTTCCGCGATGGTGCGGATGTCGGTGAGCACCGGCTGATAACTGCGCGTGCGGCGCAGTTTGTCCCATTTGCGGCCGTGCGAATGGTCCGACGAGTAATCGATGCGGTCGAGGTGCACCAAATCAGGGCGGTAAGCGATTACCGCCAGCGCTTCGATTTCGCCGCCGTGGGTGAGGCCGCCGCAATCGTGGCCGTAGAGTTCGGCCGCAACATAGCACGCCTGCACGGTGAGTACCGTCATGCCGTGTTCGCGATGCAGCGCTTCGGAGGCGATCGCCAGCGACGGGATGTTGCCTTCATGCCAGTTGATGATCAGCAGGTATTTGGCGCCGTGCTGCGCGGTGGACTGGCAGGTTTCGGTGACCACGCGCATATAAGTATCAGGCGACAGCGTGATGGTGCCTTCGAACGGCATGTGCATGGGCGTCACGCCGAACGGCGTCGCCGGCAGCAGCAGGCCGTCCATGCGCTCGGCGACCGCGTTGCCGATGACCTGGCTGGCGTAAATATCGGTGCCGGTCGGCAGATGCGGGCCATGCTGCTCGACGCTGCCGGCGGGCAGGATGACGAGCGGATTCTTCTTCAGTTGCTGCGCGATCTCGGGTTGCGTGAGATCGCTGAAGTGACGGGTGGGTAGCATACGGGTGCTCCTTAAAAGCAAAAAGCGATAGCCACAGAGGACACAGAGGTCACAGAGGAAAAACAAACCATTAGCGGATGATTGATTTTCGTTTTTTGCATTTCTCTGTGCCCTCTGTGCCCTCTGTGGCTGGCTTTCAGATTTGTGTTTTGGTTTCGTTCATCACGTCGGAGATTTTGACTGCCTGCCCATTGCGCTCGATCGAGCGCAGGGCCGCGTAAACAACCGCAACCGCAACGTTGCCGTTGTCGGCCGTCAATTCGCGCACTTTGCCGCTCACGCAGCTCTCGGCGAACATCTCAAGTTCGGCGCAGAACATGTCGCTCGCGGGCAGCGTGATTTCCTCGCGCTTGCCGTAGCCGTTCTTGCCGCGCTGAATATACAGCGTGGAAGTTTTATGCAGCTGGTCGGGCGTGTCCCAGGTGCCGAAATCGATCTCGTAATGCATGAGGGCCTTGGCGCCGAACACGCGCACCGCGAAGATGCCGGGCGAAGTCCAGCATGAACCGACGTAACCTATCTTGCCGTCGGCGAATTTCATCAAAGTCATCGACTGGTCGTCGACTTCGGCGCCGACCGGCGAGAGTTTTGAAGCCATCGACGTGACTTCGCTGATTTCACCGCCCAGATAATGCAGCACGTCGAACTGGTGGATCGCCAGCTGCGACAGCGGGCCGCCGGGCGCGCGGTCTTTGTACCAGCGCCATGTCTGCGGCGTGAGTTCAAGCGCGCGCTCGTTCGAGAAATTCGCTTCCATGAACGCGACGCGTCCGAGTTCGCCGGCGTCGATTTTCTCCTTGATCATGCGGATGCCGGCCATCAACCGCGCGCTGTGGCCGACCGTCACGCTGACGCCGTATTTTTCTTCCAGGGCCGCGATCCGCAGTCCGTCGGCGAGCGTATTCGCAATCGGCTTTTCGGTGTACACATGCTTACCGGCCTTGGCGACCGCCTCGGCGACCGGCAGATGCTGTTCGTTGGGCACCGTAAGTATCACGCCCTTGATTTCCGGGTCGGCGAGCAGTGCCTGCAGGTCGGGCGCCGCGGGCACGCCCATTTCCTGCGCGAATGCGCTGCGTTTTTCTGCCGAGCGGCTGAAGCCGGCGACGATTTTGATCTTGTCCGATTTGGCGGCGGCGCGTGTGAGCACGGTGGCCCAGCGGCCGAGGCCGACGATGCCGACTTTGACGGGGTAATTCCGCGGCGCGGACAACTTTGCCGGTAGTCTGGATTTCATCCCGTACGAACTTGCGGAATTCTTCGGGCGTGTTGGTGACCACTTGCGCGCCCTGGGCGGCGAATTGCTCTTTCAGTTGCGGTTTATTGGCGACTTCCATCACCGTCGCGCGCAATTTGGCGAGGATCGCTTTCGGTGTGCCCTTGGGCGCGAGCAGGCCGTTCCAGCCGCTGTAGTCGAACGTGGGCACCGTTTCCTTGATCGACGGCACGTCCGGCAACAGCGCCGTGCGTTGCGGCAAACTCTGGCCGAGCGCGCGCAGGCGGCCGCCTTTGATCAGCGACATGACGGCCGGCGCCGGCGTGATCGTCCATTGCGATTCACCGCCAACCACCGACGCCACGGATGCGCCGCCGCCCTTATAAGGCACGTGGGTCGATTGCAGGCCGGCATCCGTCAACAAAGCAACGCCGGTCAGGTGGCTTTGAGAACCGGCGCCCGCCGACGCCATGTTGAGCGAGTTGCCGCTGGCCTTGACCCAGTCGAGCCACTCCTTCATGTTTCTCGCCGGCATGTTGGGGTTGACCACCAGCACGTTGGGGGTGGCGGCATAGAGCGAAATGAATTCGAAATCGTTGAGCGGATCGTACGGCAGCTTCTTGTAGATATGCGGCGCGATGGACATCGCCGCGGTGGAGGCCGCCACCAGCGTGTAGCCGTCGGGCGCGCCGTTCTTGCCGATTTCCATGCCCAGCAGTCCGCCCGCGCCGGCGCGGTTGTCCAGCACGATCTGCTGGCCCAGCGCCTCGCCCATGTGGATGGCCACTATGCGCCCAAGCGTATCGTTCGCGCTGCCGGGAGCGTTCGGCATGATCAGCCGGATCGGCTTGGTCGGGTAGTTTTGCGCTACCGCGGCAGCGGCCAGAGCGACGAGGATTGCGGCGCAAATCCCCTGCATGATGCGATTCATCGGTTTCCTCCGGTGAGCGCGGCTCGGTGCGGCCGCTGGAGTGCGCAATTATGCCGCAAGCCGGCGGAGAAACGGAACTAAGCGGAACTTGGGAACAGAACGGTATTGAGGTACTCTAACGCGCATGCTGAACAAGACACTTTCGTTTTTGCTGGCGCTGGCGCTGGCCGGCTGCACGACCGCGCCGCGGGAATATACCGAGCTCGCGCAGCCGCGCGCGGCCGCCATCGCGCCCCTGCGTGCCGCCGGCCCGGTGGTGGCGCTCGTGCTCGGCGCCGGCGGCTCGCGCGGCTTCGCTCACGTCGGCGTCATCAAGGCGCTCGAGGCCGCTGGCATACGCCCCGAAATCGTCGTCGGCAGCAGCTCGGGTTCGGTGGTCGCCGCGCTGTACGCCGGCGGCAACAATGCGCAGGCGCTCGAAGCGATGGCGCTTGGCATTGAAGACAATGATCTGATTGACGTCACCCTGTTTGGCCCGGGCCGCGTGCAGGGCGAGGCGTTGCAGTACTACCTCAACAACGCGCTCGGCAACCGCTCGATCGAAGCGCTCGACCGCGCGTTCGCGGTGGTCGCCACCGAGCGGGCAACCAACCGCATGACGGTATTCAATCGCGGCAATACCGGGCTTGCCGTGCGCGCTTCGAGCAGCATCCCGAACGTGTTCTGGCCGGTGTTGATCGACGGGCGGGAGTACATCGACGGCGGTGTGTCGAGCCGGGTGCCGGTGCCGGTCGCGCGCAGCATGGGTGCCGACGTGGTGATCGCGGTCGATGTGTCGTGGCGCGGCAGCAGCGAAGTCGATGCAGCCGATATCGCCATCCGGCCTGCCACACCGCGCACGCGATCGCTCGACTTCTCGGCAAAGATCGAAGCCATTGCCGCCGGCGAAGCGGCTACGGTTGAAGCTATCCCCGCCATACGCGCGCGCATCGCGGCGGCCGACGCATTGAAGCGCGCTGGCAAGCTCGCTGCCGCGCCCTGATTATTTTTTCTGCAGCGCCTGGTATTGCTTGAGCGCGTCGGCGGCAATTTCGCGCTGTTCGGCTATCCTGCGTTCCATGGCCGGGTTGTTGGTCGCCAGATAGTCGACCACCGCCCGCATGCCGTCGCGGCGCGCCGTCGCATAGCGCAATATCATGTCGTAATCCTTGCGTGCCGGCGCCTTCGCATCAAGCTCCAGGCCGGCGAGGCGCGCCACCGCCTTGTCCCATGCCGGCAGGATGTCCGCGCGCAGTTGCGCAAGCGCCGCGGCGGCATCCATTTTTTTGGCGCGTGATTGCTCGGCGATATCCAGAAAGGCCGCCTGCAGGCGGTTTTCCTCGGCGCTGAAAGTTTCGATTTCTTTTTGCAGTTCGCGCGCCTGGCGGTAAATCCGCGACGTGTCGGGCGTGAACAGCGCCGCGGTGGGTAGCGTTACTGCCACCAGTGCCACGGCGATGACGATGCGGCGCTGTTGTCCGCTGTCCCGCTGCGGTCCCGTCAGCGGCCGCGCCAGCACCAGTCCCATGATAAAACCTCCGGCCAGCCCGCCCACGTGCGCCGCATTGTCGATCCCGGACTGCACGAAACCGTAGAACAGCGAGTACACGACAAAGGTGGAAGTGCTGATGCGCAGGTGATTGAGCGTTTGCGGCGGTATCGAGCCGCGCTGCGCCGTCATGTAAGCGAGCAGCGCGCCGAACACGCCGAATACCGCGCCCGAAGCACCGCCGCTGATGACGTTCTGGTTCCACAGCATGCTGAGGCTGCTGCCGCAGAGCCCCGCGAACACGTAGATCACGGCGAACCACGCGTTGCCGAACAGTCTTTCGGTGAGCCGGCCGCTGTCCCACAGAGCCCACATGTTGAAAGCAAGGTGCACGATGCCGAAATGGATGAACGTGCACGTGAACAGCCGCCACCATTCGCCCCCCGTGGTGAGCGGCGCGAAATTGGCGCCAAAGCGCAGGTATTCCTCCGCCCGCCCACCGGCAATGCTGATGCCAAGCACTGCCATCACCACAAATACGACCACGTTAATCGCCATGAGCGACGGCGTCACAAAAGCGTGCGGCGTCGCGGCGGTGAGATGCTGCTGGAATTCCTGTTCGGCGTTGCTGTCGGCGGCGGTTGCTGGGTCGTCCATGCGCGACATTATCGTCGTTTTATCGCTTTCGTACTTGCGAGCACCGCTTCGGCAATCGGCGCCAGCGCAGAATCGGGAAACGGCGACACGCTGCTGACGTTGATCTCGCAAAGTACGTAAGTGTCCTGGCCCGCTCCGTTCCTGGGACCGAGCAGGAAATCGCAATCCCATAATACGGGCAGCCCGGCATCGTCAATTTCGAGCAGCTTTTGCATTGCGGGCACCCATTGCTGCTCCAGTTGAATTTTGAGTGACTGAAATTCCGGCATTGAAGGCGGGTGGTACAGACGCTTGGTGGTCGGCGGGAACGCATCGCGCGGCGCGCCGGGTGGTGCGGGACAAAGCGCATTGATGGCCTGGTGCCCGAAGCCCGCGACCTCGCCATGCACCAGGTAGCAGCGGACCATGCCTTCCGGCAGACGAGGTTGATATGCCTGGTCGATGATCCTGCCGTCACCGGAAAAATACGGCTCACAAAGCGCCAGAAACTCGTTCAGGTGCATTTCTTCTTCG
>JAIOOZ010000498.1 GCA_021414185.1 Betaproteobacteria bacterium | reverse complement strand
CGGTCGCCGCGCAGGGCGCGACACTCGCCGCGCTGCTCATGGACCTCGACCGGCAGTTTCCGGGCATCCGCTTCCGCATGATCGACGAGCAGGATGCGATTCGCCGCCATATGCGCGTTTTCGTGAACGGCAACGAAGCGCGCACGCTCGACATCGTGCTTGCCGATACCAACGACATTTCTATCGTGCAGGCTTTGAGCGGCGGCTAATCGTGATGGAAAACGCGGACAAAGGCGGGCCGGACCCGCCTCTGCCGCGGATTATTTCTTGTAAAAGACGTAATCGGCCTGGTACTTGACCTGCTGCTTCGCGCCTGCATTGGCCTTGGCGCACGGCGCGGCAGGAGCAACACCACCCATGGTGTTCAGGCGCTGGATATACGTCACGTCCGTCATCGCACCGCTGCCCATCGCCGGATTGGCCTGCACCAGTTGCAGAGGAATGTTTCCCGTACCCGTTGCCGGCGCGACTGCCAGCTGCTTGCCGGTCACTTTGCTGCCGTCGTTGGCTTCCCAGGTCGGCCCGCCGTAGTACTTGCCGACTACCTTTTTGTTGCCGTCATAAAGCGTCGCCACCGGGGCGACGAAGACCCATTCGAACGCGTCCGCCGCGCCCGCTTTGGCGCGGCACTCGTAGGTGATCTCCCCGATGCCGACGGCAGTCATCGAATATTTGCTGCCGGCGGGTGGGGTGACGGCTTGTGGCGCCTCCGGCGCCTGCATGGCGGCGGCACAGGCAGCCAGCGCCAGCGGCAGTAGAAATGCTGAGTTCCGTAATTTTTTAGACATGGCTGTTCCTCGTTTATTGTGGGTTGGGCACTCCGCCCGGAGCACCTTTTGGTATTTACGAGGCAAAGTCCCGGTTGGATGTGGTGCGGGCACATAAAACATGCGGTTCCAGGGCCTGCGCTCTGAGACTGTGCGCGCAGTTGTCGAATTCGCGCCGTGCCGAACGACTACAAGCAGGAACTGTCACAAACTGTGCAAAACCCACAACTTCATTATGGAGATTCACATGTCATACGTAGACGGATTTATCGTGCCGGTACCCCGGAAAAAGCTGGCGGCCTATCGCAGCATGGCGCGGAAAGCGGGTAAAATCTGGCGCGAGTACGGTGCGCTTGAATACAAAGAATGCATCGCCGATGACGTCAAGACGGGAAAACATACTTCTTTCCCCCAAAGCGTCAAACTAAAGGCCGGCGAGATAGTTGTGTTTTCGTATATCGTGTACAAATCCCGTGCCCAGCGCGACAGCATCATGGCCAAGGTGATGAAGGACAAGCGGTTCGACAGCATGATGGATCCCAAGGCCCTGCCCTTCGACGGAAAACGCATGATCTTCGGCGGTTTCAAACTCCTCGTCGATTTGTAGTACCGAGCCGGGCGATTCTCGCGCAACCCAAGAACGGCCGCGGCAGAATCGCGTCCGCGCCGGCGCATTTTTGCCCCATTGCACAATGATCTGGAATGAATATGACCATCGAAACGAAACCTTTGCACGTGAAACTGATGCTGTTGTTGCCCCTCCTGCTGCTCGCGGCCTGCGGCCGTTCCGGCGATGGTAAAAGCGCGCACGGGCCCGGCGGCGGGATGCCACCGGCAGCGGTGTCCGTTATCACGGTCGAGCCGAAGACGCTGCCGGCGCAATTCGAGTACACCGGTCAGACACTGGGCTCGCGCGAAGTGGAAGTCCGCGCCCGCGTGACCGGCATCGTGCAGACGCGCAACTTCGTCGAAGGCGGTCACGTCAGCAAGGGACAGTCGCTGTTCACCATCGACCAGGCGCCGTTCAACGTCGCCGTAGCGCGTGCTGATGCCGACGTTGCGAGCGCTGAAGCCAAGGCTGCGCAAGCGAAGAAAAACACTTCCCGGCTGAAACCGCTGTTCGCGGAAAAGGCGGTGAGCCAGAAAGATTTCGACGACGCGGCCTCCGCGGAGTCCATCGCCGAAGCGGAGCTCAAAGGTGCGCGGGCGCGGCTTGCCGAAGCGCAGTTGAACCTCCTGTACACCAAAGTCGAATCGCCGCTGTCCGGCATCACCGGCCGCGCGCAACGCTCGGAAGGCACACTGGTCTCCGGGCCGGATGTGCTGCTGACGACCGTGACGCAAATCGATCCGATGTGGGTGAGCTTCGGTGTTCCTGACAACGATCAATTGAAACTCAACAGCGAGGCCGCAGCCGGCCGGCTCGTGCTGCCCAAGGGCGGCCGCTTCGAGGTTGTCGTCAAGCTGGCCGACGGCACCGTCTACGGCCAGTCCGGCAGACTCAACTTCTCGGACGTGAAAGTCTCGGGCAACACCGGCACCAGCGACACGCGCGCCGAAATTCCGAACCCGAAGGGCGTCCTGCGGCCGGGGCAGTTCGTGCGCGTGACGCTTAAAGGCGCGGTGCGGCCGAATGCGATCACCGTGCCGCAGCGCGCGGTGCTCGAGGGCCCGCAGGGCAAATTCGTGTACCTGCTGAGCGCGGACAACAAGGCGATGCCGCAACCGGTACAGGTCGGCGACTGGACGGGCGACGACTGGATCATCAATTCCGGTCTCAAGGCGGGCGACAAGGTGATCGTCGACGGCGTCGCGCGCATCTTCGCGCCCGGCTCGCCGGTGCAGGTGGGCGATCCATCGAAAGGTGAACCGTCGAAGGGCGATCCGTCGAAAGGCGCCGGCAAGAAGGCTGAAGAGAAAGCCGCGGAGAAGAAATGATCTCCAGATTCTTTATCGACCGCCCGATCTTCGCGGCGGTGCTCTCGATTTTCATCCTGATCGCCGGCCTGGCATCGATGCGGGTGCTGCCGATCGCGCAGTACCCGGAGATCGCGCCGCCAGTGGTGACCGTGCGCGCGATCTATCCCGGCGCGTCCGCCGAGACACTGGAGCAGACCGTCGCAGCGCCCCTCGAGAACTCGATCAACGGCATCGAGAAGATGATCTACATGAGCTCGACCTCCACCTCGCAGGGCGTGGTCGAGATCCAGGTCACTTTCGACATCGGCGCCAACATCGAGCAGGCGGCTCTCAACGTCAACAACCGCGTCAAGCAGGCAGAGCCTCGGCTGCCGCAGGAAGTGCGCCGCCAGGGCGTGACGGTTGAGAAGGGTTCGTCGGCGTTCCTGCAGGTGCTCGCGTTCTATTCGCCGGACGACACGCGCGACGACCTCTTCACGAGCAACTACGTGACGCTCAACGTGCTCGACGCGCTAAAACGCGTGCCCGGCACCACCAACGTGCAGATCTTCGGCGCCAAGGACTACGCGATGCGGATCTGGGTCAAGCCCGACCGCATGACGCAATTGAAGCTGTCGACCTCGGACCTGTTGCGCGCGATCAACGAGCAGAACGCGCAGTTCGCCGCCGGGAAGATCGGGCAAAGCCCCACCGGCGGCCCCCAGGAACTCGTTTACACGATCACCACCAAAGGCCGGCTCGCCGACCCGAAGGAATTCGAAAACATTATCATCCGCGCCAATGCCAACGGCTCGACCCTGCGGCTGAAGGACGTCGCGCGCGTCGAGCTTGGCGGACGCGACAACGACTTTATCGGCCGCATCAACGGCAAGCCCGCCACGCTGGTCGGTGTATTCCTGCTGCCCGGCTCGAACGCGTTGGAGGTTGGCGACAACGTCAAGAAAACGGTCGCCGGACTCGCGCCGCGCTTCCCCTCTGGCTTCACCTACTCGATCCCCTATGACACCACGCGCTTCGTCGAGGTGTCGATCCGCGAGGTGGTGATTACGCTCATCGAGGCGATGGTCCTCGTCACGCTGGTGGTATTCCTGTTCCTGCAGAACTGGCGCGCCACGCTGATCCCGATCGCGGCGGTGCCGGTGTCGCTGATCGGCACCTTCGCGGGCCTGCAGCTGCTCGGCTACTCGATCAACACGCTGACGCTGTTCGGCATGGTGCTCGCCATCGGCATCGTGGTCGACGACGCCATCGTCGTGCTGGAGAACGTCGAGCGCATCATGCGCGAAGAGCATTTGTCCGCGCGCGATGCGGCAGTCAAGGCGATGCTTGAAGTCACCAGCCCGATCATCGCCATCGTGCTCACTCTGTGCGCGGTGTTCGTGCCGATCGCCTTCCTCGGCGGCCTCACGGGCGAGCTCTACCGCCAGTTCGCGGTGACGATCTCGATCGCGGTGGTGATCTCGGGCCTCGTCGCGCTCACCCTCACGCCTTCGCTTTGCGTGGCCATGCTGAAGCGGGGCCACCTCGAACCCGGAAAGTTTTTCGGCGCTTTCAACCGCTGGTTCGAGCGCGTCACGGACCGCTACGAAAACGGCGTGGCCTGGATGATCCGGCGCGGCGTCTTCGGCGTGGTCCTGTTCCTCGTCATGGTGGCAGTCACCATAGGACTCTGGCGCTTCACGCCCGGCAGCCTCGTTCCCGACGAGGACCAAGGCTGGTTTATCACGGCGGTGATCCTGCCCGACGGCGCGACGCTGCAGCGCACCGACAAGGTGGTCAGCGAGGTCGTCGAGGCGATCCGCTCGAACCCGGCCAACGAGAACGTCATCGCGTTCACCGGTTTCGACTTCTTGGGCGGCGGCTTCCGCAATAACGCGGCGTCGATCTTCGTCACGCAAAAGCACTGGGACGAGCGCAAGCAGACCACGCCGCAGCTGGTGGGCGAGGTGTTCATGAAGACCGGCCACATCAAGGAGGCTCTCGTGCTTGCCTTCAACCCGCCGCCGATCTTCGGCCTCGGCACCGCGGGCGGCTTCGAGTTCTACCTGCAGAACCGCGGCGAGGGCGGCCCCAAGCGCATGGCCGAAGTGCTGTTCCAGTTTCTCGGCAAGGCGAACACCGACCCGCTGCTGGGCGGCGTGCAGACGCTGTGGCGCGCCACCGTGCCGCAGCTCTACGTCGACGTCGACCGCGAGAAGGCGAAAGCGCTCGGCGTGCCGATCAACGACGTGTTCGACACGCTCGCGGCGACGCTCGGCAATTTTTACGTCAATGACTTCAACCGCTATGGCCGCACCTGGCAGGTGCTGATGTCGGCCGACCGCGAGTACCGCAAGCGGCCCGAGGCGATCGGCGGCATTTACGTGCGCGCGCAGGAAGGACCGAACGCCGGCTCGATGGTCCCGCTCTCGGCGCTCGCGGAAGTCAAATTCTCGGCGGGCCCCGACTCGCTCGACCGCTTCAACAACCTGCCGTCGGTCAAGCTGTTCGGCCAGGGCGCGCCGGGCATCTCCTCAGGCCAGGCGATCGCGGAAGTCGAGAAGATCGCCAACGAGGTACTGCCGTCCGAGTTCAGTTTCGACTGGGGTGGTGCTTCCTACCAGGAAAAGAAGTCGAGCGGCACCTCGGGGATCGCGCTCGGCCTCGCTGCGCTGATGGTGTTCCTGATCCTCGCGGCGCAGTACGAGAAATGGTCGCTGCCGCTCTCGGTGCTGCTCGCGCTGCCCTTCGGCATG
>JAIOOZ010000497.1 GCA_021414185.1 Betaproteobacteria bacterium | reverse complement strand
ATCTGCCATGTTTTCCTCTTGAGATTTCTCTTAGCGTTTGAATTGATGCGGCGGGGTGCGCCGCGCGGTTTGCGGAACCGGTTTGGTTGCAGCAGGTGGTTTTGCGGCAGGCGGCGGCGGTGCGGTCGCGGCGCCGAGTATAGGCACGAAGTCCTTGCGCATTTTTCGTGCGTCGCCGATGCGCTGGGTGATGCCGAGACGGTCCAGGCATTCGAGAATTTCAATGGCGAGCCCGCGTCCTACACCAGTCGCATCGCGGTACTGCGCGGCAGTGAATTGGCCGCCGGGCACCGTCTGCGTGACCGCTTGTGCGACCGCTGCGAGTTGGGCAAGTGTCGCGCGCGGATAAAAGCGCTCGGGCGTCACTCGTATTACTTCGCTGGTGCGCGCCTTGCGGTGCAGAAAATCCTTGAGGATCGCTTCCTTGAGGTTGGCGGCCGGTGCCAGTTCGCGCAGCGGCGGCACGTTAAACCCTGCATTGTCCAGCAATGGCTTCAATGCCTGCCACATTTTTTCGTCCGCGGGATTGTCGGTGGCGACGTGTCTCGGCAGGCGCGCGCTGGAGCCGGCGACCTCGATTTTTTTCTCGTCGCCGAGTTCGCGCAGCAGCGCGGTAAACGTGGCGGCCGGCAGGGCGGGCGCCAGTTGCTTGCGCAGAGTGGAAATCTCCAACCCGGTCGCTTGCGGCGATTCGCGGTGAAAGCGCGTCAAGGCCTCGACTGCGGCTAGCTTGATGCCGTCGACGGTCGCGCGCGGCAGCGCCACGCGCAGTTCTTTGCCGACGATGGCAATTTCGGGCTTGTTCGCGAGTTGCGCAGCGCGCTCGGACGTGAGATTGAAGGAGCGCTCGAACTGTGTGAGATCGACGCCGGCAGGCGAGGCAGCGAGCAGCGCGGCGAGTGCTGCCGCGGGATCGGTGTTTTCCAGAGCGGCAAGCCGGGCCGCGCGCGTTTGCGCGTTGCGTCGCACCGACGTTACGAACGGGTCGATGACGGTGCCGCCGCCTATAGTGCGCATCGCGGACTGGTCGCGGATGATGAAGCGGTCGCCGTTCAATGCGGCGAGCGGTTTGTCGGCAATGATCTGCACGACTGCCGAGGCGCCGGGCGCAATTGCCGCGCCGCGCCGGATCGCAATGCGCGCCGTCACGTCCGCGGTGCCGAGATGCAAATGCACGGGCGTCCAGTGCTTGAGCGGCTGCATTTCGCTGGCGAGCAGCTGCAGGCGCACGTCGAGGCGTTGTGTCGGCGCGTGTATGGCCGGGGCCACGACCCAGTCGCCGCGATGTATTTGCGCAACGTCGGCGCCCGTCACGTTCAGGGCGCAGCGTTCGCCTGCGCTTGCCTGCTGTGCGGCCTTGCCGTCTTTCTGGATGCCGCGCACGCGCACTTCGATGCCGCTGGGCGACAGCATCAATTTATCGCCGATTGCTACCGCACCGTTAAACACGGTACCGGTGACTACGGTGCCGCTGCCGGCGATGGTAAACACGCGGTCGATTGCATAACGCAGATTGCGCCCGGCATGTTCACGAGAGCCGTGTTCGCGCGCGGCGTTGGTCAATGCTTCGCGCAACTGCTCGACGCCTTCGCCGCTGATCGCCGATACCGGCAGCACTTCGATACCGGACAGCGCGGTGGGAGCGAGTAATGCGCGCACGCTTGCCGCGACCTCCGTTACGCGCTCGGCGGGGACACGGTCAGTCTTGGTGATGACGGCGATGCCGCGCCGCACCGTCAAGAGGTCAACGATATGCAGGTGCTCGACGGTCTGCGGCATGACACCGTCGTCGGCCGCCACGATCAGCATCACGTAGTCGATGCCGCAGACGCCGGCCAGCATGTTGCGCACAAAGCGCTCGTGCCCGGGGACGTCGACAAAACCGATCACGTCGCCAGTGGCGGTCTTGCGGTAGGCGAAGCCGATATCGATCGAAATGCCGCGCTTTTTTTCTTCCGGCAGGCGGTCGGTGTCCACCCCCGTCAGCGCTTTGACCAGCGTGGTCTTGCCGTGATCGATATGCCCTGCGGTGGCGACGATCATTGCAGTTTCCGGAATATTTGTGTTTTGCCGGCACGCAGCAGGTGCTGCCAGTGTTTCCCATCCGCAAGTACTTCGTTGAGCAACTGCATGACGCCCGGGTAATGCTCGCTGGCGTCGTCGAGCACGACGATGCCGCCGGCCACCACGTGGAGCGTCCACAAGTCGAAGTCCTGCTTCACCGCCGGATAACGGTGATCGCCGTCGATGAACAGCAGGCGGACCGCGCCCTTGGTCCACGCCTGCGCAGCGGCCCCCGATTCGGCGACGATGGGCTCGACGTAATCGAAGAGACCGAGTCCCTCCAGATTTTCAGTAAAGCGGTGATAGGTCGTGCCTTCTTTGCGGATGAAGTCGTGGTCTTTCAGCACCGGCCCGCCGTCGAATACGTCGACCGCATGCACGTGCTCGCGCCCTGCGGCCTTGCTGCCCGCGGCAAGCCACGCGGTGGAAAGGCCCATCCAGCTGCCGATTTCCACAATCGCCCCGCTACCTTCGCCGTCGCGCGCCAGCCGGTAGAGCAAATAGCCTTCCACCGGGCTCAACCAGCCTTCGATATGCTTGAAGCGTTCCGTCAGCAACATGAATTCGGAAATTGTTGCGACGTCTGAAAATACTTTGTCGTTCATTCTGATGATCGCAGTCGTCAGTGTGCGTGCGCTGGTAGCTGGAACTGCGCCAACTGGGCGATAAATCCGCCTTCGTCGTCGAGGCAGCGCAGATCGAGGATGAAAGCGCCGTCCCTGATGTGGCCGATGACGGGCACCGGCAGCGCGCGGAACGCAGTCGACAGCGCGTCCGCCGCTCCGCTTTTGCGCTTGGCGCGCGGAGTGAGCGCTATGCCCGCGCTGGGCAGCGCATCGACTGGTAGCGCGCCGCTGCCGATCTGGCTTGAGCAGGCAATGATTTTCGCGTCGGCGTGGTTGCCGACGGCAGCGGCGAGCGCCGGCAGCACGCGCCTGGCCTGCGCCTCGATGTCGGTTTGCGGGCGCGTGAGCAGACGCAGCGTCGGCAGTTCGCGCATGAGACGCACGGGGTCCGCGTACAGCCGCAGCACCGCTTCGAGCGCCGCGAGTCTTACCTTGTCGACGCGCAGCGCGCGTTTCATCGGGTTCTTGCGGATCTTCGCAATCAGGTCCTGGCGGCCGACGATCAGCCCGCACTGCGGCCCGCCCAGCAATTTGTCGCCGCTGAAAGTGACGATGTCGGCGCCGCTGGCGATGGTTTCGCGCGGCGTCGGTTCGTGCGGCAGGCCGTAGGCCTCGAGATCGATCAGCATACCGCTGCCGAGATCGTTGATAAACGGCAGTTCGTGTTGGTGGGCAATCGCGGCGAGTTCGGCTTCGGGCACGCTGGCGGTAAAGCCCTGGATCGCGTAATTGCTGGCGTGTACTTTCATGATGGCGGCGGTGCGCGGGCCTATCGCCTGCTCGAAATCGCGTGCGTGCGTGCGGTTGGTGGTGCCGATTTCCTTCAGCTTGCAGCCGGCGCGCGCCATGATGTCAGGGATGCGGAACGCGCCGCCGATTTCAACCAGTTCGCCGCGCGAGACGATGACTTCTTTTTTCGGCGCAAGCGAATTCAATACCAGGTAGACCGCCGCGGCGTTGTTATTGACGACAACTGCCGCTTCGGCGCCGGTCAGGCGCTGCAGCCAGGCTTCGACGTGGCTGTCGCGCTCGCCGCGCGCGCCGCCGCCCAGATCGAATTCAAGATTGACCGCGCGCGTCATTGCGTCTGTCGCTGCGTCGGCGGCAACTTGCGGGTAAAGCGCGCGCCCGAGGTTGGTGTGCAGTACGGTGCCGGTCAGGTTGAAGACTGCGCGCAGAGAGGGTTGCGCCAGCACGCGCAGTTGTTTTGCGCATTGTGCAGCGAGCGCGTCGTCGTCGGGCGGTGGAATCGCCGCGTCTTTTGCCAGCAGGCTGCGTTGTTCATCGATCACCGCGCGCAGGGTTTCGACGACGAGCGGGCGGCCGTGCGTTTCGATGAGTGCTGCTACGGCATCGAGCTTGAGCAGGCGATCTATTGACGGGAGCGCGCGACGCGCGGCGGCGGCTGAATTCAACATAGCCGCAGGTACCCGCGAAGAGAGGCGGCGCACGATCCAGGAAGCGTCAACATGAGCAGGACAGGCGCACACGGCGCCGCAATTACGAGGGGGAGGGAGCGTAGTTTAGCGCAGTTTTCGCCGCCTATGCTATTCTCGATTCGACCCGTCGCGCGAGCGGGCCGTGCCTGCAAATCACAAAAATTCGCCGGAGGAGGAAATATGAAAGCATACGCATATGCGGCGTTGCTGCTGGCAATCGCCGGGGCAGCCGAAGCGCAGAATTATCCGTCGCGGCCGATACGTTTTGTCGTGCCGTACACCGCCGGCGGCGCGGGCGATATATTCGCGCGCACCATCGGCCAGAAATTCTTTGAAGCGATGGGGCAGACGGTGGTCGTCGACAACCGTCCGGGTGCCAACGCCATCATCGGCACCGATCTCGTGGCGAAATCGCCGGCCGACGGCTATACGATAGTGATGGGCAATAGCGCGCCGTTTGTGCTGAACCCCAGCCTTTACAGCAAGCTGCCGTATGACCCGGTGCGCGATTTCGCGCCGGTCACGCAGGGCACTTATTACGCCTACGTGCTGGTCGTGCACCCGTCGATACCGGCGAAGAATATCCAGGAACTCGTCGCTTACGTTAAGACGAAACCGGGGCTTGCCTACGGCTCGACCGGACTTGGCGGCGCCAATCATCTGGCCGGCGAATTTCTCGCCGCGATGACGGGCATCAAGTTGACGCACGTGCCCTACAAGGGCAGCGCCGCTGCTCTCACCGACGTGCTGGCGGGGCAATTGCCCATGATGTTCGACACGCCGATCACGTCGATACCGCAGTTGCGTGCGGGCAAGCTGCGTGCGATCGGGTTTTCCGGCAACCGCCGTTCGCCGCAAATGCCCGATGTGCCGACGATGGAGGAGTTGGGCTTGAAAGGTTTCGAGGTGAGTTCATGGCAGGGCATACTCGCGCCGGCCGGCACGCCGAAAGCGATCGTCGAACGGCTTTACCAGGAAACGGTGAAAGCGCTCAAGTCGCCCGATGTAATCGAACGTCTTGCCACCCAAGGCGGCAACGAATTGATCGGCAGCACGCCCGCGCAATACGCCGAAGTGATCAAATCTGAAATCGCGAAGTACGGCAAGGTCATTAAGGACGCAGGAATCCGCCTGGAGTAGCTGGATGCGCGCATCCGCGCCGAATAGGAC